>JADFVK010000019.1 GCA_015222495.1 Pseudomonadota bacterium | reverse complement strand
TATTTTGTTTCTATTTCCAGTTGGCTGATATATCAAAAACCTGACTTGATATTCATTGTGCTATACTCGGTGATGAATATTTCAATTATTTATTGGACATATAAATCATTATGGGTCAGGAAATAACTCATCGCCATTTTAAAAAAAATGATTTTGAAATCTTTCGCAATAAAATAGATTCAGAACTGCAATGGGTAAGTAACTGGTTTAAGCAGCAAGATCAGAATCTCTCGCAAAATAGCTCTAGTCAAAAATCTTACCAGCCCCTTAGTATTGGTTTTGAACTAGAAAGCTGCTTTATTGATCAAAATGCTCAACCTGCCTGCATTAATGATGAATTTATGCAGCGTCTCAATGATTCATCTTTTTTACCTCAAATCACTAAAGAGCTGGCGCAATTTAATATTGAGTTAAATAGTTCAGTATTTACTGTAAACAGGCAGATTCTACGTGATCTGGAAGATGAATTAAGCAGGCTCTGGTCTGAGTGTGAAACGATAGCCAATGATATGGGCTGCTCTCAAGTTATGATAGGTTCTTTGCCCAGCCTGCAGGAACAACATCTGAAACTGGATAATATGTCTCAGATGACACGTTACAAAGCCTTGAATGAACAAGTACTCAGGAGTCGGAAGGGGCGTGCAATTGAACTGGATATTCAGGGTGCTGAAACATTAAAAAGTGTGCATCAGGATGTCATGCTGGAGTCCACAGCAACATCCTTCCAACTACATTTACAAATGCCTTTTTCACAATCTGTACGTTACTATAATGCAGCTATTATTTTATCAGCACCGATTGTTGCATTAACAGCTAACTCACCTTTTTTATTTGCTAAAGATTTATGGTGTGAAACACGTATTCCTGTTTTTGAGCAGGCAGTTTCTGTCGGTGGATTTGATGGTGCTATTTTTGGTCCTATCAAACGGGTCAGCTTTGGTTCCGGTTATGTAAAAGAATCTTTGCTGGAATGTTTTCAGGAAAATAATGAACACTATCCGCCATTATTACCAGAACGATTTAATACACAAGTTGAAGATTTGGCTCACCTTAGTTTACACAATGGCACAATATGGCGTTGGAATCGTCCTCTGATTGCCTATAATGAAGATTCTGAACAGAATAGAGATTATCATGTAAGATTAGAACATCGTGTGATGCCGGCTGGCCCTACAATCATTGATAGTATTGCCAACACAGCATTTTTTTTAGGTGCAGTGACAGCACTTGCAAACCAATATGAAATTCCGGAATTACAACTGCCCTTTGTACAGGCTAAAGAAAATTTTTATCGCGCAGCAAAACATGGCCTACATGGAAAAACACATTGGCTGTCAGGAAAACAGCTGCCCATGAAAGCTTTGCTGATGGATTATTTATTACCCATGGCAAAAGATGGCTTATATCAACTGGGAGTCGCCAGACAGGACATCACTTATTACCTTGGGATTATTGAACAACGTATTATCAGTGGACAAAATGGTGCTGTATGGCAAAGACGTTATGTTAAGAAACATGGTAAAGATATGACCGCCTTAACCAGAGCTTATTTAATAATGCAGCAAAGCGGTCAGGCTGTACATGAGTGGATAGTATAAGGAACTTATAAGGAAAAGCAGTGCTGAAGATATTAGATTATTTACCTGAAAAAATATTGCAGAAAAAAGCACATGAATTATTTGAGCTTTTAGAAGAACCGACTCTGATACACCTGTCAGGCATTCAGTCAGAGCCTCTATTTATTTCGGTTTTATTACATGGTAATGAAACGACTGGCTGGGAAGCATTAAAACTTTACCTTATTGAACAGGAAAATAAACAATTACCCCGCTCAATATCAATTTTTATTGCCAATATTTCAGCTGCTCGGGAGCACAAACGGGTTCTTGATGGACAATTGGACTATAACCGGGTGTGGCATAATCATCCCTCTGCAGAGGGTAAAATGATGACAAGAATCTTACATGAAATGCAGAAAAAACAAATATTTGCCAGTATTGATATTCACAATAATACCGGTAAAAACCCACATTATGCCTGCATTAACAAAAAACAGCATGATTTCTTTCAATTAGCACATTTGTTCAGCCGCACGGTGGTTTATTTTACTCAACCTGATACTGTTCAATCCATGGCTTTTTCAAAATTATGTCCCGCAGTGACAATTGAATGTGGACAGCCTGAACAGCAACATGGTGTAGCACATGCAAAAAACTATATAGAACAAATTATGTCTATGGGCTCATTTAATCATAAAGTCCTTAAAGAAGAGGATTTTGACTTATACCATACTATGGCTATTGTAAAAGTACCGGAACAATTCAGCATCAGTTTTGATCCTGCTCAGCCCTCAGATATTAATTTTCCCAGGGATATTGACAGGCTGAATTTTACAGAGATTGAAATTGGTGAGCATCTGGCTAAAATTGAGCCTGGAAAGAAAATTTATTTGCAGGCTATTGATGAACAGGGCAAAGCTGTAGATCAGCGTTATTTTAGTTATGACAATGGAGAAATCAGAACACGAATTGCGTTGATGCCGTCAATGTTAACGACAAAAAAAGAAATTATTCATCAGGATTGTTTATGCTATCTGATGGAAAAAATCATTTTAACAGAAGAAGGCTGATTTTTTAATATGCTCAAACCCTTTCTTGTCCTGCAGCTACGGCCTGAAGATAATATATCAGACAATGAGTTTGCTGCAATTCTAAAATACAGCAAACTTGATGAAAAAGATGTTCATCGTATTCGTCTTGAAAAAAACGGTATTCCAGATAATTTGTCTCTAGATAATTATTGCGCAGTAATAGTTGGCGGTAGCCCTTTTGATATCAGTACAGACGATGAAGCCAAGTCTGTAATTCAGAAAAAAATTGAAGAAGATTTTAAATACTTATTTGACGAAATTATCAGCAAAGATTTTCCTTTTCTGGGAGCCTGTTCCGGCAATGCATTATTAGGCTCATACCTTGGAGTTACAATTTCCTCTAAATATGCAGAATCCGTTGGATGCGTATCTCTTGATCTTACAGAAGCAGGGAAAAATGATCCCCTGCTATCTGGCTTTCCTACTCAGATTTCTGTTTTACTTGGACATAAGGAAGCCTGTGATACGGTTCCAAAGGAAGCAGTTTTATTAATGAGCAGTGCAGCCTGCCCCGTACAAATGTTTCGTATCGGTAAAAATATTTATGCCACACAATTTCATCCAGAAGGTGATAGTGAAGGTTTTTGCATGCGTATCCATACTTATAAACATCATGGCTATTTTCCATCCCACCTGGCAAAACAATTGATTACAGCGGTCAGTAGGGAAGAAACCCCTTATGCACAGAAAATATTACAACGGTTTGCCAGTCGCTATAGCTGACAAATTAATCCACAGACTCTGTGGATAACTTTGTTAGTAAGTTTGTATATGAGTATCAGAATAGTGTTGTTATTAAGCTTAGTATTATTTGCTCATTTTTTATACAACAGAAACTTATTGAAAGTAAATTATCAATATAATCAATAGGATAAAATTTTTACTGAATTTCCCTATTGACAAAAACACTGCATAATTAATCTCTAATATTCCTTTTTCAGTACAATTATCAGCTAGTGGATAAATCAATAACTTAACTATGTGTTATGATATTTTATTTAGAATTTCTATGTAAATAGAGGGTGATAAAAATACAATTACAATAAGAAGAAAATATATCATGTTAAAATTTAATTTAAACGGAATCGCAATTAGTAGTATTGTATTTTCTTTTATATCATTAGTGACTTATGGCTCCTATAATTTTATTTTAGGTCAAATTACAAATGCTGCAACACAAGCAACTCTGTTAGCAAACACAAAACACTTGGCACAAACAGGGAAATTAAAAGCTAAGTACAAAAAAGACATTACTCAGCTGAAATTAAAGCATAAAAAAGAAATAAAAAAACTAAAATTAAAACAAAGAGGAAAAGCTAAAATTCAAAGAGCTGTTTCTGTACTACCATTTATTGGAGTAGCCTCTTTAGTTATCTTTGAAAAAATTGAGTTTGATGAATGGAAAAAAGATAAGCCTAATGGCCGCTTTAATGAATATGCTAATGAAACTAGTGCCACTATAAATGAATTATTAATGGGTGAGTATAAGGAGTTTGGTCATTATTATGAAGATTTCCTGCTACTCAAAGAAGAATATTTTATTTTTTAATAAATTCAAATATGATTCTTTTTTTCTGCAATAATTCCTAAAGATATGAAGATACAGACAATCAGGGGGCCAAGATAAATAAAGCCCAGAGATGATAGAGCTTTGTTCAGGAGTGGAGTGCCATAAACTAATATTGCACCATAGCCAAAAGTACACAAAATAATAAAAATAGCACTTCTGAAAATAAAGTGCATACTACTGATTTGCTTTTTCAATAAACGATTAATCACTTCTCCATAGATAACCAGAAGAGTGGCCATAATTGCCATAGATATTTCACTCAGCCAGGGATAGAGCCATTGGGAAAAGTGGATAATCATGGTTTTTACTTCATACATAAAAACTGTGTCCTAGGGGAATTTTTTAAAACGTTTTTGACAATAAGTAATCAGTTCTTTGTAGCTTTTGAAATACAACTCAAAGCCTTCTTCAGCTGATGCATCATATTCACAATAATCATTTTCATACTCACGACAAATATCGGGTCTTTGTTTATAAATACCACATTGTCCATCATCTAATAATTGCTCACAGGGTGTGATGAACATTAAAAACCAGCCATCCTCATCCTTATAAAACTCCACATTAGCATGAGATATTTGCCAAAGCATGAGCTGAAAATCTACTTTTTTTCTGGGTGTATCAATCTGCTGTGTGATGTACTGGCAACATCTTGTCCCTGGACAGTGGCTACACTTATTCTCAGGAGTAATAACTATTCTTTTCATACTAGAGTTTTCATGCCAGAGTTTTATGCAAAAGACTGTGTCAGTTTAATTAATTGTGCTAGTTTTTGTTTTGCCGCCTTAGATGAAATTGCCTGTCGTGCCAGATCCACACCTTCTTCCAGACTATTACTCAGGCCTGCACAATAAATAGCAGCTCCGGAATTCAGTAACACAATATCTCTTGCCGCACCAGGTTTATCAGAAAGAACATCCATTACCATAGATAGTGATTCCTCTGCACTATTAACAATAATATCCTTAATATTGCCACGCTCCATACCAAATTGTTCCGGAGTGATTGTATATTGAGATAATTCACCCTGCTTAAGCTCACATACAAAGGTTTCACCCACCATACTAATTTCATCCATACCATCGGCAGAATGTACCACCATGACATGTTCACTGGATAAATTTTTTAATACATTAGCCAGGGGTTCAAGCCATTGCTTATCAAAAACACCTAATAATTGATTGGCAGCACCTGCCGGATTTGTTAAAGGGCCAAGCAGGTTAAACATGGTTCTAATACCCATTTCCTTGCGTGGACCAATAGCATGTTTCATTGCACTATGATGCAAGGGGGCAAACATAAAGCCAATGCCTAATTCTTTAATACATTGCTCAACCTGATGAGAGCTAATATTCAGATTAACTCCGGCAGCTTCCAGAATATCTGCACTACCGGATGTACTGCTCACGGAACGATTACCATGTTTTGCAACAGTGGCGCCAGCAGCTGCAACCACAAAACATGAAGTTGTTGATACATTAAAGGTATGCAGACCATCTCCTCCGGTACCAACGATATCAACAATATGCTTCCCTTCAGCTTTGACAGGTGTCACCAGTTCACGCATCACACTGGCTGATGCCGTTAGTTCATCAACACTTTCACCTTTCATACGCAAGCCAACTAACAAGGCTGCTATCTGTGCCGAACTGCACTCACCCATCATGATCTGACGCATCAGGTTTTCCATATCTAAAATATGAATATCCTGATATTCAACAACTTTTGCAATGGCTGCTTTTATATCCATGTCTACATCTCCAGGAAGTTCTGCAGCATTTTATGGCCATGCTGACTTAAAATAGATTCAGGGTGAAACTGTACACCTTCTATGGCCAGTTCTTTATGTCTCAAGCCCATAATTTCATCAACCTGTCCATCTTCTGTTTCTGTCCAGGATGTCATCTCCAGGCAATCAGGCAGACTTTCTTTTTCCACGACAAGAGAATGATAACGTGTTGCTATGAAAGGAGATTCCAGATCATGGAATACACCTTTATTATTATGGTGCATCAGTGAGGTTTTTCCATGCATAATTTCTCGTGCATGAATCACCTTTCCACCAAATGCCTGGCCAATACTTTGATGTCCCAGACAAACCCCTAAAATAGGAATCTGACCTGAGAAATGTTTGATAGCATCAATGGAAATGCCCGCTTCATTGGGTGTACAAGGCCCGGGTGAAATCATTAAATGATCAGGTGCCATTTTTTCAATATCGGCTATACTCACTTCATCATTTCGAAAAACTTTGACATCAGCTTTTAACTCGCCTAGATACTGTACTAGATTATAGGTAAAGGAATCATAATTATCGATCATAATTAACATATTATTGCTCCTCTTTACATTCACTATTAGCCAGTGAATCCAGTCCACATTCAGCCATAGCAACTGCTCTGAAAACACCTCTACCCTTGTTCATAGTTTCGTCCCATTCATTTCTAGGTACCGAGTCTGCAACAATGCCCGCACCTGCCTGAATGTGTAATTGTTTGTCTTTGATCACTGCAGTGCGAATAGCAATAGCTGTATCCATATTTCCCGACCATGAGATGTAACCCACAGCACCGGAGTAAATCCCTCGTTTCACCGGTTCCAGTTCACTAATGATTTCCATAGCACGAATCTTAGGAGCACCACTCACAGTGCCTGCAGGAAAAGTTGCTTTCAATGCATCCATGGTACTCATATTCTTATTCAACTCACCTTCCACGTTAGAAACAATATGCATCACATGAGAATAACGCTCAACAATCATTTTATCAGTGAGTTTAACGCTACCAATTTCTGAAACACGACCTGCATCATTACGACCTAAATCAATCAGCATTAAGTGTTCTGCCAGCTCTTTTGGATCGGCTAATAAATCTTCTTCAAGACGTTTATCTTCCTCTGCAGTTTTTCCTCTGGGACGTGTACCTGCAATCGGGCGCACGGTCACTTTACCATCTTCAACACGGGTAAGAATCTCAGGAGATGAACCTACAATATGAAACTCATCCAAATCTAAAAAATACATATAGGGTGAAGGATTTAAACTACGTAAGGCACGGTATAAGTCTAGTGGGGGTGCTTGAAAAGGAATAGATAATCGTTGTGAGATAACCACCTGCATGGCATCCCCTTCCACAATATAATCTTTAATGCGTTTAACCGCTTTTTCAAAGCCATCCTGGGTAAAGCCTGAAATAAAATCAGATTCTTTAACTTTATTAAGCTGATGATTTTGCTTATATGCTGTGTCTGACTGGCGCAAGCGTTTAATTAAACCTTCCAGTCGCTGTGTTGCCTTATCCCAGGCGCTATTCGCATCCATCTGATCTAAATGCGCGTGTACAATCAGATAAAGTTTACCGCTGAGATTATCAAACACCAGCACTTCTTCTGAAACCATCAGCAGAATGTCCGGTGTACCCAGAGGGTCATCTTTTTGTATATTTCTTAATCTAGGCTCGATATAGCCAATGGTTTCATAACCAAAATAACCGACCAAACCTCCGGTAAAACGAGGTAAATTAGATTGTTCAGAAAGGTATTCAGGGCTATTATATTGCTGCTGATACTCTTCAATCCAATCCAGGGGATCAGCATGAGTAAACTCTTCTATTATTTTACCTTGATGAGAAATTTGTATCTGATCATTGGTTACTTTAATAATTGTGTCACAGGGTAAACCAATAATAGAATAACGACCCCATTTTTCTCCACCATGAACAGATTCAAGTAAATAAGAATATGGGCCTTCGGCAAGTTTCAGGTAAGCACTCAGGGGTGTATCAAGATCAGCGAGGATTTCATAGACAACGGGGATGCGGTTATAACCTTGTTCCGCCAGTTGGATAAATTGCTCTTTAGTCACAATAGACATAATAATAACTCAATATAAATAAAAGTAGATGGGATTTAATTCTTTTTATATTAAAACAACCATCGTTCTTTCATTTGATTTTTATTAATCAATTGTGTTTTCATTTTTATAGTAATTCTTTTAATTCAACCATTGAGTCAATAACTACATCGGGATTAGAATCATGAATATCTTCACCATGATTATAACCATAACTCATACAGATAATTTGAAAACCTGCTGCACGAGCGGCCTTAACATCACTCATGGAGTCTCCAAGCATCAAAGATTCAGCGGCTGTAACACCTAGTTTTTCTGCTGAATAAAGTAATGGCAAGGGATCAGGCTTTTTCTTTTCTAATGTATCGCCGCTCACAACAGATTCAAAGTAATCAAAGAGACCTAAATCTTTTAATAAAGGATGCGTAAATGCCTCTGCTTTATTGGTCACACAACCCAGTTTATAGCCAGCTTGCTTGAGATATTCCATCCCTTCCTTAACACCCGGATAAAGACAACTGCGCTTAGATGTATTTTCTTTGTATAGTTCCATAAAGATAGGATAGGCTTTTTCAAACAGAGCATCATCCGGCTCACCATTTAATTGACCTATCAACGCCCGGCGTACCAGTCTCTCAACACCATTACCTACCCAGTGACGCACTTCTGCTTCACCATAAGGAGCCATATCGACGGCTTTAAGCATTTCATCAATACAATAAGCCAGGTCAGGTACGCTATCGACCAGCGTACCATCAACATCAATAAGGATCATTTTAGGTTTTGTAATCATATAAATTCCGTGTTCTCTATTATGTTCCTTGCTCTTGCAAGTACCTCTACTTACCAACTTTTGCCAGTTCAGCACGCATTTCATCAATCGTTGCTTTATAGTCATCGGTATTAAAGATAGCAGAGCCGGCAACAAACATATCTGCGCCCGCTTCAGCAATTTCAGCAATATTATTAATTTTAACGCCGCCATCAATTTCGAGACGGATATCATAGCCGCTTTCATCAATCATTTTACGTGCTTCACGTAATTTGTTTAAAGTTTCAGGAATGAAACTTTGGCCGCCAAAACCAGGATTTACAGACATTAATAAAATCACATCAACTTTGTCCATCACATGTTTTAACACAGACAATGGTGTTGCAGGATTAAAAACAAGTCCTGATTTACAACCTGACTCACGAATTAGCGATAAGCTGCGATCAATATGCTCAGATGCTTCAGGGTGAAAAGTAATATAAGTTGCACCGGCTTTAGCAAATTCAGGAATAATCACATCTACTGGCTTAACCATCAAATGAACATCGATATCTTGTTTGATACCATGGTTTCTTAAAGCTTCACAAATCATTGGACCAATGGTTAAAACAGGTACATAGTGATTATCCATCACATCAAAGTGGATAACATCAGCGCCACTGTCCAGTACGTTGACACATTCTTCACCCAAACGAGCGAAATCAGCAGATAAAATAGATGGTGCAATTAAAGATTTCATGACAAATCCCCATAAAATGAATAAACTATTAAACTTGGAAAACGCAACTCGCCTTTCCCACATTGAAAAATGTAAACAAGCATTTTAAACGATAAATTTTAATATAACCATAAATTTGCAGGTATAAATTATGTTTTTTTCAATTCCAGTCTATTTTTTCACACTATTTACCCTATTATTAAACTTCAGCCTTTCAGCTCAAGCAGCTAACGAAGAAAGTGAACAACGTTGGGCCGATCAATTACGTGATAATATTGTGATTGGTGAACCCGTTGATATTCCTTATGGCAATAAAAAGTTTTTTGCCATTTATACCGAACATACTACACCCAAACCCAAGGGTGCTGTTATTATCATGCATGGTACCGGTGCTCATCCTGACTGGAGTGATATCATACATCCACTGAGAACAGAATTACCTGATAAGGGCTGGGCGTCACTTGCTATTCAATTGCCCCTGATGCCTGTTGAAAAGGATGAGGATATAAGTAAAGAAAATGAACTTAAAAAACAAGTCATTGAAGCTTCTGTGCCAAGAATCAATGCAGCAATTCAGTTTCTGGAAGCTAATGAGTATACAAATATCACCCTAATTGCTCATAGTTTTGGCTCTTTAATGGCTTTAAACTATTGTCAATCTGATGCTGCATCAGCATTAATCAGATCTGCCATAGTTATTGGCACCCCCTCATCAGGTAAAATAATTCCACTTAGCAGCCCTGCTATGATTCAAAAAATTAAATTGCCTCTTTTGGATTTATACGGTAGTGAAGATCTTCTTAGTGTTTTAAAATCTGCTAAGGCACGCAAAAATGCAGCCATTAAAGCTGGAAACAACAATTACCGACAAGTTGAAACCATTGGCGCCAACCATTTTTATAATGGCTTGAATGATGAACTACTGATTTATGTCTCTGGTTGGTTAAACAAAAATTCGCTATAATCCGCTACATCTAAACTTAATTACTGAGAGAATTTATGAGTTATTCTATCGCTTTAACCCTACACTTAATTGCAGCAACCATTTGGGTGGGCGGAATGTTTTTTGCACATATGATTCTAAGGCCTTCTTCTGTAGAAAAACTAGAGCCTCCTCAAAGGTTGCCTCTGTGGAATGCGGTTTTTGGACGATTCTTTTTCTGGGTATGGATTTCAGTGTTCACTATATTAATTACAGGCTATTGGATGGTATTTGATGTTTATGGTGATATTTTAAGTTTAAAAATCACTTATATTCAATTAATGCATTTTATCGGCTTATTGATGACGATAATTTTCAGCTATATTTTCTTTGTACCCTATCAGGCTTTTAAAGAAGCAGTAGAATCCAGTGAATTTCCCAAAGGTGGGGAAGAAATGAATAAGATACGCATATTGGTAACAACTAATCTTATTTTGGGTATGCTCACACTGATTATAGCCAGTGCCGGGAAGTTTATTAACTTATAGCTTATATCAAGCTTAGTCTGATTACCTCTACCTGTTGTCCTTGAATTCGCCAGCTTAGATCATAATCATAAACTCTGCTTGAATAGTTTTTTTCAATATTTTTAAAATAATATGGGCGATGATCAATGGCTAATAGTTGTTGAATAAATTGCCTGATATGAAGATACTTCTGACTCGCCTGTTCACATTCTTTGTCTGCCTCAGGCGAAAATACTACCTCAAATAACTGTTCTTTAATTTGATTAGTAAACCCTCCTTTTGCATCAGCAATACTATCGCTATAGGGTACATAGGGTTTAATATCAATAACCGGCGTTTTATCCAACAAATCAGCACCCTTGATATGTATAAATAGTTGTGAGCCTTTTTGTTCAATACTGTCAATTTCAACCAGAGATAAGCCAATCGGATTCGGTCTAAAACTAGCTCGAGTCGCAAACACACCAAATTTTTGTTTACCATCCAGCCTAGGTGGGCTAACCGTTGGGCTCCAGCCTTTACCCACATGACGATGAAATATAAAGCTAATCCATAAGTGTGAAAAGTCCTCAAGACCTCTCACTGCTTCAATTTCATTATAGGGGGGGAAAAGTTCAATAGAGGCAGTGGCTGCTGTCACCAGCCTAGCCTGTCTGGGAATAGCAAATTTATCTTTATAGCAGGAATGTACAATACCTATTTCATCAATAGTATATGGCATTATCTTATGCTCTGATTAGCAAAAGATTTAGGGCTTGGGTAAAGCATTAGCCAGACGTCGTGTTTCTTCTAATAATTCCACCGTAGAATTACCCAAACAGGTGAAATGCCCCATCTTACGTCCATCTCTGGCTTCTCGTTTACCATAGAGATGTAATTTAACATCCGGGTTAGATAGCAATTGCATCCAGTCAGGTTCACCATTTGCCCAAATATCACCAAGAATATTAAACATGACTACAGGTGATAGTAAGTCCACACTACCAGCAGGAAGACCGCATAGCATTCTAACCTGTTGCTCAAATTGTGAAGTTTTACAGGCATCAATGGTATAATGCCCGCTATTATGCGGTCTTGGTGCCACCTCATTAATTAATAATCGATCATCTGCTGTATAGAAAAACTCTACTGCCATCACACCACAATAATCCAGTTTCTCTGAAAACTCTGATGCTTTATTAATCGCTCTATCCAAAATACGCTTTGCCAAAGTACTGGGCACAGCTGTATATTCTAAAATCCCATTTACATGATGATTTTCACCCACAGGATAACAGCTGATTGTGCCATCATGTCCTCGGGCTAACACAACAGAAACTTCTGTCTTTAAATTAACTTTTTCTTCTAAAACACAATTCACTGAACCCATAGCTTCAAATGCAGCAACCGCTTCTTCTAAATTGTTAACAATCGCCTGACCCTTGCCGTCATAACCAAAACTTGCCACTTTCAAAATAGCCGTCGTGCCTATCTGTGTCAAAGCAAAATCCAGGTCATCTTTTTCATAAATAGGAAAAAATCGTGCTGTTTCAAAACCATTATCAGCAAGAAAAGTTTTTTCCACTATACGGTTTTGTGCAATTTCTACCGCAGCAGATGAAGGTCTAACCGGAATAGATGTTTCCAGTTTTTTTAAAGTAGCAGCAGGAATATTTTCAAATTCAGTAGTCACCGCATCACAATTATTAATTAACTGCTCTAATGCCCATTGGTCACTATAAGAAGCATGAATATGCTCATCAGCTATTCTACCTGCAGGACTATCAGGATCAGGATCAAGCACAATAACGTGATACCCCATAGCATGAGCTGACATCACAAACATCCTGCCCAACTGCCCGCCACCGAGCATTCCCAGTGTTTTACCTGGTAGAATCATAATAACAATCTCCGCTTATTCTTATCAAAACAAGGCACTAACAGGGCAATTCCATCGCCAAAACAGTTTGTGCCTGTTTTTCTCTAAATGCCTGTAGTTTATCAGCTATTGCATTATCTTCAATAGATAATAATGATGCTGCATATAAACCAGCATTAGCAGCACCTGCTTCACCAATAGCAAAAGTCGCCACAGGAATCCCCTTAGGCATCTGCACTATTGACAATAAAGAGTCCATACCCTTTAAATAACGTGAATTTACCGGCACCCCTAAAATAGGCAAGGTTGTTTTAGCCGCCAGCATACCTGGTAAATGTGCAGCACCACCGGCACCGGCAATAATACATTTCAAGCCGCGCTTACGTGCCTGCTCTGCATATTGATACAATAGATCCGGTGTTCGATGTGCTGAAACCACTTTAGCTTCATAAGGAATACCAAAGTCATCCAATTGCTGGCAAGCATTTTTCATCACTTCCCAATCACTATTACTACCCATTACTACGCCCACTACAGGGGTTTTATTAGTCATACTTTTATCACTTTAATAACTATGTGTATAATCCGTGAGAACTGAGGAGGGGTATCTAATTCAGGGGACGCTTCTAGCACATCCATGTGACGCTCTATTCCGGCATCCATGCCTCCATAAGCCCCTGAATTAGATACCACACCTCAGTTCCCACTACCAGTTGTATTTGTTTTGATTATGTTGTTTAGGATCAAGAGCAACCCCCTCAATCCCCCTTCTAAAGAATGGGGAAGTTAAGATCATAAAAACTCTATTTACGCCCCGCAATAAGTACCCTTGGGGGTACGGAGGCTTATTAGAACTGCAAATAAGTTTCTTTGCTCTATCTTTATTTCTTGATCTGGGACAGCACGATTAACAACAAATGACATAAGAGTAATGAGCGGTGAAGGTTGCGGTAATCTGGGGATTATTTAGCCATGGATGGCTAAATATTGCTTTACATGGCTTCTCTTATTTATAAAAGCCTGAGAGCGTCCCCAGATTACCGTAACCTTCACCACTTATTACGTCTTACACCTTAATAATCCACATCTATATAAACTAAAAAAGGACGAGAGCCCTCAGCAAATAAAAATTTGGTAAGAGTACCGTCCTTCTTCAAAATTAGAGAAATCTAAATATCTCTAATACTTAACTCAATATTTCTAATTAAGAAATCTTAGGATCAAGTTCACCACTTGCATAACGACCAATCATTGCTTCCATAGGAATTACTTTGATTTTTGATGCATGTCCAGCAGCGCCGAATGATTCATAACGTGCTTTACAAATATCCTTCATACCTGCAGTTGCAGCTTTAAGGAATTTACGTGGGTCAAAGTTTGATGTATTTTCTGACAGGAATTGACGTACTGCGCCAGTAGATGCCATACGTAAATCGGTGTCAATATTAACCTTACGCACACCATTTTTAATACCTTCAACGATTTCTTCAACAGGTACACCATAGGTTTGACCCATATCACCACCAAAGTCATTGATGGTTTTTAACCACTCCTGAGGTACTGAAGAAGAACCGTGCATCACTAGGTGTGTATCAGGGATACGATTATGAATTTCTACAATACGATCAATTCGTAATACATCACCTTCAGGCTCTTTAGTGAATTTGTATGCACCATGAGAAGTACCAATAGCAATAGCTAAAGCGTCAACACCAGTTTGCTTAACAAATTGTGCTGCTTCTTCCGGATCTGTTAATAACATATCCATATCCAGCTTGCCTTCAGCACCGTGACCATCTTCTTCACCCATCATGCCAGTTTCTAATGAACCTAAACAACCTAATTCACCTTCAACTGAAACACCACCGGCGTGAGCCATTTTAACAACTTCAAGAGTTGTATTAACATTATACTCAAAACTAGAAGGTGTTTTCATATCTGCTTCCAGAGAACCATCCATCATTACTGATGTAAAGCCTGACTGGATAGAACGTAAACAAACAGCTGGCTCTGAACCGTGATCCTGATGCATAACGATAGGAATATGAGGATACATTTCAACTGCAGCTTCAATTAAATGACGTAAGAATGGTTCGCCGGCATAAGAACGTGCACCTGCTGAACCCTGCATGATCACTGGAGAGTCTGTCTCATCTGCAGCTTGCATGATAGCATGAACCTGCTCCATATTATTTACATTAAACGCTGGTAGACCAAAGCTGTTTTCAGCAGCATAGTCTAGTAATTGACGCATAGAAATCAAGGCCATTGTCGGCTCTCCTGTATATTTGGTTAAAAATTAGTTGCTATATAATATATTTAATAAATCTTATTTTCAAATCTTATTGTTATAAGTTTGACTTAAATCTTCTTACCCTAAGGAACCCGGCTCCGCCAGGTCACCTACTTTAATAATTTTCAGGGCATTGGTTCCACCCATTACGCGAGTTAAATCACCCTTGGTAATAATCACTAAATCACCATCTCTTACGGTACCACGACGCATCAGTTCATCGACGATATCCTGATTAAGAATAGCATGGTTATTGGTATCGTGATCAAAACTGACCGGTACCACACCACGATATAATGTCACTTTTCTACGTGTTCCTAAATGGCTGGTAAAAGCAAAAATAGGAATACTTGAACCAATTCTGGACATCCACAAAGGAGTTGAACCAGTTTCAGTTAATGCCACAATTGCCTTAACCTTTAGATGGTTGGCTGTATACATTGTGGACATCGAAATAGCTTCATCAATATTCTTAAATTCTGTATGAATACGATGATCAGACTGACTGACTTCACGCTGTTTCTCAGCTTCACGACAGATTCTATCCATTGCTTTAATGGCTTTATCAGGAAACTTTCCAACCGCTGTCTCTGAAGAAAGCATTACTGCATCGGTACCATCCAGTACTGAATTAGCCACGTCAAAAACTTCTGCTCGTGTCGGCACCTGATTTTTAATCATGGACTGCATCATTTGATTAGCTGTAATCACCACCCGATTCATGGTTCTAGCCAGGCTAATTAAACGTTTTTGTATAGGGGGCAAGGAAGCATCCCCAATTTCCACACCTAAATTACCACGGGCAATCATAATTGCATCAGAGGCTTCAATAATTTCCTCTATATTACTTAATGCTTCTGCTCGTTCAATCTTGGCAACAATACCGCCATGACCACCAGCCTCTCTGAATAACTTTCTGGCATTATCAATATCATCAGCACAAGTAATATAGGAGACTACCAGGTAGTCCACATCCATTTCAGCTGCGACTTTGATATCATTTTTGTCTTTTTTGCTGAGTTGTGGTGCTGAAAAACCACCACCTAAGAGATTAATCCATTTTCGATCGGATAATCTACCACCCACAATGATGCGACAAACAACCTGCTGATCTTCAATGTGGTCAACCCAAAAAGTAAGTCTGCCATCATCTACTAATAAGGTATCACCGCGCTTAACGTCATTAACCAATTCTTTATAACTGATTCCAACGCGATGCTGATCACCCTTATTTTTTTCCAGAGCAGCATCAAAGATAAACTGCTCACCTTCAACCAGTTCAACCGGACCATCTCTAAATCGTTCAATACGAATTTTAGGTCCCTGTAAGTCAGCCAGAATACCAACCTGATGCCCAAAGGCTCTGGATCGGCTGCGTAACTTTTCAGCTCTTGCTAAATGTTCTTCCGCCTTGCCATGGGCAAAGTTAATACGGGCAACGTCAATACCAGATTCAATGATCTTATCTAAAACCTTAGGATCATCAGAAGAAGGTCCAAGTGTTGCCAGTATTTTTGTCCGTCTAAACATTCAATTTCCTGCTTGTTATTTTGCTTTTTAGTCTGGAGCTGAACCAAGCCTTCAGTTAAGCTTTAGCACGCTCTTCTAAAATAGCCACTGCAGGTAGTTTTTTGCCCTCTAAAAACTCAAGGAAAGCTCCACCACCTGTAGATATATATGAGACTTTATCAGAAATACCATACTTATCAACTGCTGCTAATGTATCACCACCACCAGCAATTGAAAATGCTGGTGACTCAGCAATTGCCATTGAAATAGCCTTAGTACCTTCACCAAATTGATCAAATTCAAAAACACCAACTGGGCCATTCCAAACAATAGTTCCCGCATTTTGAATCACTTCAGCCAATGCTTTAGCACTATCAGGACCAATATCAAAAATCATATCATCATCAGTACAATCAGCTACATTTTTTAACGTAGCTTCTGCTGTTTCTGAAAATTCTTTAGCACAAACAACATCTGTAGGAACTGGGATATCGCCACCACGGGCTTGAGCATCTGCTTTTAATTTTTTAGCAGTTTCAACCAGGTCTTCTTCATAAAGAGACTTACCAACATTATGACCATCAGCAGCAATAAAAGTATTGGCTATACCACCACCAACAATCAATTGATCTACAACCTTAGATAGAGATTCTAATACGGTTAGTTTGGTGGATACTTTTGAACCACCAACAATTGCCACCATTGGACGAGCTGGATTATCAAGCGCCTTGCCTAAGGCTTCTAATTCACCCGCTAATAGTGGTCCGGCACAAGCTGTTGGCGCAAATTGAGAAGGTCCATATGTTGAACCCTGTGCACGGTGAGCTGTTCCAAATGCATCCATTACAAAGATATCACATAGAGCAGCATATTTTTTGGCTAATACTTCGTCATTTTTCTTTTCGCCAACATTAAAACGTACATTTTCTAATAAGACCACTTCACCTGCTGCAACTTCAACACCATCAAGATAATCTTTTATTAAACGTACTTCTTTGCCTAATAAACCAGCCATATGTTCTGCAACTGGAGCCATAGAGAATTCATCGTTGTATTCACCTTCCGTTGGACGTCCAAGGTGTGACATAACCATTACAGAGGCACCGGCTTTTAATGCCAGTTCAATGGTAGGTAAAGAAGCTCTGATACGTTTGTCTGATGAAACTTTTCCGTTTTTAATAGGAACATTTAAGTCCTGACGGATTAATACACGTTTACCAGATAAGTCCAAATCGGTCATTTTAATAACTGACATGTGAATTCCTCTTTTTTAATGATGTTGTAATTACTATTTAGATAATCTCTTTATTTTTTGAAAAAATTATTTAGATAGTAAATAAAAAAGAACTCTAGCCCTAACCCCCTCCCGAAGGGAGAGAGAATAAGAGCGAGAGCCTTAGATACTTCTAGTTAGCAGCAACGTGCTCAACAAAACGTAACATGTTACATGTGTAACCATACTCATTGTCATACCATGCAACAACCTTAACGAAAGTTCCATCAAGTGCAATACCAGCGCCTGAATCAAAGATTGATGAATAGCCAACACCACGGAAATCAGTAGAAACTACTTTCTCATCTGTATAACCTAGAGTTTTGCTCATATCACCAGACTCTGAAGCAGCTTTCATAGCAGCACAGATATCATCATAAGAAGCTTCTTTATCTAACTCAACTGTTAAGTCAACAACAGATACATCAGATGTTGGTACGCGGAAAGCCATACCGGTTAACTTACCATTTAATTCTGGAAGTACAACACCTACTGCTTTAGCAGCACCTGTTGAAGATGGAATGATATTCTCTAGAATACCACGACCACCGCGCCAGTCTTTCATAGAAGGACCATCAACTGTTTTCTGAGTTGCTGTAGCAGCATGAACTGTAGTCATAAGACCACGCTTGATGCCCCAGTTATCATTTAGAATCTTAGCAACTGGTGCTAGACAGTTAGTTGTACAAGAAGCAGCAGAAACAATTGCCTGACCTGCATATTCATTATGGTTAACACCATAAACGAACATTGGAGTGCCATCTTTAGAAGGTGCAGATTGAACTACTTTCTTAGCACCGGCATCGATATGCTTCTGACAGCTTTCTTCAGTCAGGAAGAAACCTGTACAATCAATAATTAAATCAGCTTCAACATCGCCCCATTTTAGATCTGAAGGATCGCGTTCAGCAGTTAAACGGATTTCTTTACCGTCAACAATCATTGCGCCGTCTTTTGAAGCGACATCATGATCAAAACGACCGTGAACTGAGTCATATTTCAACATATATGCCAGATAATCCGCTTCAAGCAGATCATTAATACCAACAATTTCTATGCCTGGAAATTCATTGTAAACTGCACGGAATACCATACGACCGATACGACCAAAACCATTAATACCAACTTTTAGAGCCATTATATTTTCTCCTGAGAATAAATAAAAAACTATTAGATAAGATTTTTGAATTTGTTTAGTCAATAAGCTCATTAAAGCTTATTGACTAAAACAAGAATTACATAACTGATTCAGCTGTTTTTACAACATTTTCAACAGTGAAGCCAAATTCTTTAAAGAGTTGATCAGCTGGAGCTGACTCACCGAAGTGATCGATACCCACTACTGCATCTGCATACTTGTACCAGCCATCTGTAACTGCTGCTTCAACAGCAATGGTTGGTATACCTTTAGGTAATACTGATGCTTTGTATGCTGCATCCTGCTTGTCATACAAATTCGTAGAAGGCATAGAAACAACACGCACATTTTTAGCAGACATTTGCGCTGCTGCGTCCATTGCCAGGCCTACTTCAGAACCAGTAGCAATAATAATCACATCAGGTGTACCGGCACAATCTTTAAGAACATAACCACCTTGAGCAACTGCAGCAATCTGTGCATCAGTACGAGTTTGATGTGGTAATCCCTGACGTGAGAAGATCAAACAAGAAGGACCATCCTTACGTTCAATTGCCTGCTGCCATGCCACTGCTGATTCAACCGCATCACAAGGACGCCATATAGCCATATTTGGAATAACACGCATGCTTGGAATTTGTTCTACCGGCTGGTGAGTCGGACCATCTTCACCCAGACCAATTGAGTCATGAGTATAAACAAAGATTGAACGCTGCTTCATTAACGCCGCCATACGCAGTGCATTACGTGCATATTCAGCAAACATCAGGAAGGTTGCACCAAATGGAATTAATCCTTTATGCAATGTAATACCATTCATAATTGCTGACATAGCAAACTCACGAACACCATAGTTCACATAGTTAAATTCTTCGTTATCACACATTGGCTTATAACCAGACCATTCAGTCAGGTTAGAACAACCTAAATCTGCAGAACCACCAAATAATTCAGGCAGCATTGGAGAATAAGCTTCAATACAGGCTAAAGATGCCTGACGTGTGGCCGGGCTCTTAGCATCTGCATTCACTTGAGCAATGTACTTAGCAGAGTTAGCTGCCCAGTCTGCAGGTAATTCACCTGATATACGACGCTCGAATTCAGCAGCTAATTCTGGATGATCTGCTTTATAGGCTGCAAATTTATCATTCCATGCGGCTTCTGCAGCAGCACCTTTTTCTTTTGCATCCCATCCCTGATAAACATCATC
>JADFVK010000134.1 GCA_015222495.1 Pseudomonadota bacterium | reverse complement strand
TTAAACTCAAACAGGGCTAATGACGCGTTAAGAGAAGCACTGATGAATTCGCTCCTAAAGAAGTCTGATGATATGGAGCCGGCTGCAATTATGGCTGCAATCAAAGAGATTAACGCCATTTCAAGCATTGAAAACACTCAGAAGATAATATCTATCATAGACAGTAAATAGCTTTTAATCGTAGACTATTATTTTAGTAGTCTATTATAACTTTGATCAAAGGAAATATCATGGCTTTAGAAGAATCAGTAGTTGATAGTGTTGCCAATAGTAACTTCAAAAATCAAGCTGAAATGCCTTTACAATTCGGAAACATTCTTTTGAATGACAGCCTTATTGCAGCTCGTAACATGACAGCAATCAGAGAAAAAAGTGTATCTCGTTCACTAGAAAGAATGGATTCAACTCAGTCTGACGAATTAGCCGGCGAAGGAATCGCAGCGACATTGGCGGCTGCAATGTCTCAAGCACTTGCGAAAGTTGCACAGACAATACCGCCAGTCACTACTGGAAGATAATTAGATTTGTTAGGGGACTCCGTATCCTCACGCAATAGCAAAAACTTAAGCCCGAGGCGTTATGCACTTCGGGCTTTCGTTTATTCAGCGTCTAATCTGTCAATTTCTTTCAACTGACTAACGATAATCTTTCTGTATTGACTCCGAAACTTAGTATCAGAAATAACCTGCCCATCAATTTTCTTCACCAGCTCCAGCATCTTCTTTTGCCTCGCATCGTCTTTCGCAGACCACTTCATAACTAGAGTGATAATCAACATTACGAATTCTAAAATCACAGTATAACCCATCATTGCACCTCTATTTTGAATTCACGTAGTAGAACATCTTCATAGCCATATACCGTTAATCTATGCACCTGCTTTGATTTCACATCGGAAAAAACATAGTGACATAGCCCACGTTCAACCGAAATTTCAAACGAATTATTTCCTACATCAATCAGCTCTGAACAACCTGTTGATACGTCATGTATAACTTTCGATTCAAAGCTTATACGTTGCGTTAAACCCTTGCGAGCCTGGCACACAGATAGACCGACATAATCAAGACTAAGGCCAGAACAATCTACATGAGCCTTGAGCTTTTCAGTAGGCAATCTGAAATCAACATAAGCCCATGAGTGCTGCCCCTTGGTGTCATACGCTCCGATAAACACAGGGCACACGCCGTCTAATTCGAGGGAAGTAGGAACGTATCGCCAATTAAATTTTTTCTTACTGCGAAAAATCCTATTTGCTTCAATCACTATTTCTCGGTGACAGGTAGTAATCTTGATTAACTCAGCTCTTTCCTTCCATCGAAATTTGAAATCATAAGCTTTGTTTGATTCAAGAGCTACAAGCCCACGCCCGAATCCTGTTTTCATAGATAGTTTATATTCAAGAGCATCCGGTTTAATTGTGCTTCCTTCGGGAGAAGCACACCCAAGCATGGCTGTAATTAAAAGAAATTTAAGCATTGCATTACCTCATTGAATTGTTGTCATTATTCCGGCAAGAAATAGCCCAAAACTTTTTCTTTCGGATAAGTCGAAATTTTAACTTGATCAGACTGATTGCCGCCGAGAACCTTGATATAACCATCGTTTGATGACTCTCTCACATAAAACGCAACATGCCCAGATTTTGAGTCAATACTCTTTCGCCAAAAAACAACGACGCAACCAGGGATCGGCTTATCAATTTCAACGCCCCATTCTAACCAACTTCTGGCCCTAGCATTGTTTGTTCCTGGATAACCTGCTTGAATCATTACCCAATTCACGAATGAACTACACCATGGAACGCTATCGCTAGTTGCACGAAGGGTTGTGCTAGCGTGATACTCAAGCACTCTTTTTTCATTCCTACGCCCTGGCTTTTCTGTTACACCAATTTCTTTCATAGCAATATTAAACCATGATTTTCTTTCTTCAGGCTTAGTCTTTTCATTTGAGATTTTCATCTTTGCAGTCTTGACCTTTTCGTCATTAGAAAAAATCGTAGCTATCAACTCGATCAATTTGCCCCACGGTAAAAACTCTAGAATTTTTATTATTGCAGCACCCATTATTTGCCTCCCAGGCATGATTTACAGTTATTTTGTATCGCTTTTATATCACGGCTATTTTCATCAATTCTGGCTTTATCATTAGCCCTGTCATTAATAACAACAGCAATTTTAATATTAAGTTCACTAATAGACTTCTGAAGCTTTTCAATAGGCGATATCAAAGCTTTTAAGTTCACGTTAACACTCTTTAAATACTGAGATACGAAATACAACGTAACCGCTCCAGCTCCACCTCCACCTGCGTATAATTCCCAATCGACCACCTTAACCCCCTGTATATTTGACATTACATAGAATAGTACCCACACTAGGCACAGTAACAA
This sequence comes from Pseudomonadota bacterium, assembly GCA_015222495.1. GTDB lineage: Bacteria > Pseudomonadota > Gammaproteobacteria > GRL18 > GRL18 > GRL18. The sequence goes on along the minus strand of JADFVK010000134.1, from coordinate 969 downwards.
TTCTATGGAGAAAAATATGCCAGCACCAGAAAAAAGATCAGAAAAGCTCACCAGGCCGCTTATCAATATCTTTGTAGGACACTACCAAACCCAATTCGGAGTGCATCCAACTAAGCAATTTGTTGATCGGGTTATCAAATCAATTATCAAGAAAAAGCAAGAAGAATTTATCGAGAGCACATTCTCAGGCCAAAATTGGAATGCGGTTGACCTAGTTGATGTTGCCGAAGCTGTCAACACTAGAGTTATAGACCTGAAAGAATTGGAAATAAACAAGCCTACAATCTTAAAGGACTAAATTGAAAGTCGATACATACGGAACGATAGCCCAAAATGCCGTAATTGACATGAGAGAGCAAGGCCGCAGCTATTCAGACATTGCGGTCACTCTCGGTATTTCTTTGCGTCTACTGCGTTCGTGGTTTGAAAAGTATGATGGGCTCAGGGAAGCGGTAGCCGCAGCCGATAAGTTTGTCGAGGAATCGGCGGAGCACGCTCTAATCCAGTTAGCTCTTGGGTACTACGGAAAAGAAACCAAAGTCTTTATGTACAAAGGCGATATCATCGAAAAAGAGGTCACGAAATGGTATCCGCCAAATCCAAAAGCTCTTGAGTTTCTGCTTAAAAATATCAACCCAACAAAATGGCAAGATAAGAGAGAAATCACACTATCAGCAGCATTGCCAACAGTTAATAGTTTCCAAGAGGCAAAATCGGTCATTGCTTCAGATCCAACGCTACTACCAGCGGCCAAAGAATGAGCGACGAAGCCAAGGCGATTTATATCGCTCAGGTCTTAAAGGGCTTGCATGACAGATGGGTGCCTCACGAAACACAAGTTCAAGTGCTCAATGCAATATTTCACCAAGGCAAGAAAACGATAGGGGTCGAATGTGGTCGAAAATGGGGAAAGACAGATATTGTCCAATATACTACCTGGCGTGGTTGCAGCATCCTCGGAGGAGCAGA
>JADFVK010000133.1 GCA_015222495.1 Pseudomonadota bacterium | reverse complement strand
TCCTGCTGCTGATTAATAATAATCTTATAGGCATTATCAGTTAAGGGAAGTGATTCTATCATTAATAGAGACCAGTCAATTTTCTTTCCTTTTTCTTTTGTTCTATGTAAATTTTTTAAAACTAAATTCAGCTCATCACTGAGTTGATTTGCCCATAATTCTTTTTCTGGTCGATTATTCATAGCGGAAAAATTAAATGTCAAACCATTGTCCATAATATATGCAACCTGATTGCTGGACTCTATAGACCACTCACTACTATAAGATTGATTTAATAATTCTTTTTCATTAGCCGTTTCTTGCTGTGAAAAATAGTTCAGGCAATCATACTTAAGGCAAAATTGTTCTACAATGTTGCGTTCAATTTGTTTATCTGCACCGACATTGGGTCCTGAAATAATCACAGGAACTTCACCAATTAATAAAAATATCTTATCCTGTGGACTGATAAAATAATTAATTGGCACACCTGAATCCATTAAATAGAGGTATTCATTAAGTGTTTCCAGGTAGGAATGAACAGAAAAACGCCAATGCCTGAGCTTGGCCATTTTTTCCACTGTTGAAGCTGTTTGAGTGAGAGAACGTTCCAGTTCATATTGATATGTGTCATACATTTCAAGCAATGCTATCTGGGAAAAATAGTAGTGCTTTTCCAGATCATCTGCTTCAATATGCTGAGCTAATTGAACCAGTTTTGAACGACTTAGATTAATTTCTATGGCAAAAACTGAGGAAGATAGTAGAATAAAAGAAACAACAGTCAGTAGGCGTGCACAAAAACTATTGGTGACTTTATACACGCCGGAATTTTATTCTTTTATGGCATCAGGCTCATTTTGGCGTAGATATGCCAGTTCTTCATCCGTCAGTTCCACATCATCATAGCCTGTTATCATAGGTCTGACATGTTCTCTAAATGAATGCCCTGTGGTGAGTAGATAAACATGCGCAATCACAAAAATAACAATGGCAATAGCAGCAATGGTATGAACAGTGGCTATGCACTCCATACAGTCCATGCCGATACCCTGTAACCAACTACCCAGACCAAAACTAATCAGTAAATAGGCAATACCGGAAATCCAGATAGCCGGAAATATTACTATTTTTACCAGTAAATAAGTTAATGCCTGTAAAGGGTTATGCTTACGACGATAGGTTTTTTTATAAGGATGATGTTCACCCTGAAAAATTCCAAAGGCATAAAATCGAGCCACTTTAATAAAGTTTTCACCGGTAGGAATATAGTGTCTCCATTGCCCTGTAGTAAATAACCAGAACACGGCAAAGGCCCAGATAATTAATAGAATAATAGCGGCCCAGGTATGTATGGTAACAGCATCGGAAAAGCTCATGAGTCCATGAGTATCATGTACTCTGAAGCCGGTAAATATCAGCGTAAAGATGAGTGCCATCTGACTCCAGTGCCATAATCTTTCAAAGCGTTTAAAAACACGAATTCTCTTTGTATGAGTAGCTGTATGAGTGTTAGTATCAGGCATTATTTTTTCTCCTTCTAGTTGCAATCATACGAATAGCACCATGTCCCAGGACACCACCCAGTGTACCTAAAACAGCAATTAAACCTAACATATCCAACATTTTAGCATTGCCTGTGCCCGGCATATAAAAGCCATCAAGACCACTAAGCCTGCCATCCTTTGCATGACACTCAGCACACTCCAAAGCATCATCTTTTGGGGCAACCATATGATTCACCGGCCAGTAAGAGTTAGTTTCAATAAATCCCCATTCACCACTATAAGGAATGCCATTTTTCTTCATTCCCTCCTCAATGGCCTTACCAAAATCATAATTGCCCCACAAAGCACCCTCAGTATCTCCCCATAGACTCATATAAGGCAGGATATTATTACCTTTGTCATATGGCTGTACTGTATGCATTTTTTTGAAGGGATAAATTCGTGAACCGGGATCATCATGTGAGCCGGAAAAACTATTAATATCAATAGGTGCTTTGGCAGGATCAAACTTAGTGTCAATGGTTGTATAGTTCATGGTGCCGTCAAACCAGGCGTACATTGGCTTTAGATTTTCAGCATAGGTGAATGAACCCTTGATTGACTTATAGGTGGCACGGTGATGCCCATCTCCCTGAGTATATTCTTTTAACTTAAAGCCTTCCCCATCTTTAAGCTTACCCATAGTACGCCAGTCCCAGTCTACTTCTGTGGCAACACCACCACGTGCAATAGCAGGAATATGACAGGTCTCACAGGCAACTTTATCAGTATGACTATTAAGCTTAATGCCTGTTACATTATCAATCGGATGAGGAGAAGCACTATGACAACTTTCACAAGATGCTGCTTCACGTGGCATACCCGGCTTGCCGGTACCAACTTTATCATCTACCAGCATTTCATAACGACTGCCTGCCCACTCATGTCCTTCACCTACATGACAAGTCACACAGCTAAAATCACCACCCTCTTTACTCATATGTACATCAACATCCTTAGGGGGATCAAATAATACTGATGAGAGATCACCATGTTTCACATTATCACCACCACCACCATAAAAGTGACATTTACCACAATTATTACGGCTGGGCATGGTGACGCTCTGTGCTACTTTATCCCATTCAATAGCAGGTTTACCTTTAAACATCACCGAACAGGCTTTATTCCCCTCTGTAGTCGGTGTTTTATAATAAGTGCCTGTGGACTCATGACAAACCAGGCAGTCCATATTCTCCTGTTTTGTAAAGTCAAAATCAGAATCTGTCATATTATAACCAGCATGACATTGGGCACACATACCCTCATTACCCCGAGCATTGGTACAGAAGTTATTAATCAGTACACTTTTACCCAGATGCTGCCCTGTTTTAGGATGCTTATAATCCCAGGTCCAATGTTTATTTTCCATAAACTGATGACCGGCTTCAGTATGACATTCGAGACAGGCTTTGGTAACTTCGGGTCCGGAAAAGAAAGGTCCTTCTAATTGCTTGAGTTTGGAATGATCTGTAGTGGATTTACTGAGCTTTTTTTGTGCGACGACTTTATCATGACCGGTGTTAGTATATTCAGAAATCCCTAGCTCTACCTTTGGATCAGCTTTCTGTTCTACATTGGCATAAACACCAGCATTAACAAAAAATAAAACTAAAAAAACAAAATATCGGGAATAGTATTTAGTTAAATATGGTTTTATTTTCATAACAGACTGCCTTATTGATTTAATCCAATCATAATTACATTATAAGACTATACAGTATGTAAATTTTGACTTCGTTGATTTAAAACAATAGTAAGTATGTCTAGTCTGCTAAGAATTAATCAGGTTCATCACAAAATACAGTTTTAAACTTTTAATTCTGCATAAGTTTGTGCAAATGCAGCAATGGCCTTATCCAGATCGTCTTTCGTATGGGCGGCTGATATTTGGGTGCGAATCCTGGCTTTACCTTTTGGCACCACTGGAAAGAAAAAGCCAATCGCATAAATACCTAAGTCTAATAATTTTTGCGACATTTTTTGTGCTAATAATGCATCCCCTAACATCACCGGAACAATGGGATGTTCTCCTGCTGGTATATCAAAGCCCGCATTCTGCATACCCTGACGAAAATATTGCACATTATCAGCCAGACGATCTCTTAATTCCGTTGAAGCAGAGAGCATTTCCAAAACTTTGATGGATGCAGCACAAATAGCCGGAGCCACTGTATTAGAAAACAGATAAGGGCGTGAACGCTGGCGTAATAAATCAATAATTTCTTTACGTCCGGAAGTATAGCCTCCGGAAGCCCCCCCTAATGCCTTACCAAAAGTACCGGTAATAATATCAACTCGATCCATAACATCATGATATTCATGGATACCACGACCGGTTTTACCCATAAAGCCCACAGCGTGACAATCATCATGATGAACCATTGCATCATACTGATCAGCCAAATCACAAATTTTATCCAATTGTGCAATGGTACCATCCATGGAAAAAACACCATCAGTGGTAATAAGTATGCGTCGTGCTCCTGCAGCTTTGGCTTCCCGTAACTTTTGTTCCAGATCAGCCATATCATTATTATTGTAACGATAACGTGCGGCCTTACATAGACGAATCCCATCAATAATGGAAGCATGATTGAGTTCATCAGAAATGACAGCATCTTCTTTAGTTAAAATGGTCTCAAAAAGTCCTGTATTGGCATCAAAACAAGCCGCATAGAGAATAGTCTTTTCCATGCCTAAAAATTCAGAAACTTTATCTTCCAATGTAGTATGAATGGTCTGAGTACCACAGATAAAACGTACTGATGAGAGACCAAAGCCCCACTGATCATAACTATCCTTCGCTGCCTGAATAATTTCTGCATTATTAGCCAGCCCGAGATAATTATTAGCACACATATTAATCACTTCATGGCCATCTGCCAGAGTAATATTATTTTTTTGCTGTGAGGCAATAAGTCGTTCAGTTTTCCATAAACCCGCAGTTTTGATCTCTGATAATTCATTTTCTAAGCTGTTTTTAGCGCTCTTAAAACTCATACCTGTTCCTCCCAGTCAAGAATCACTTTACCTGACTGACCTGAGCGCATCACATCAAAGCCTGCCTGAAAATCTGTATAATGGAATCGATGCGTAATAATTTTTTCCAGAGGAATATTACTTTGCACCATCATGACGCCCTTATACCAGGTTTCAAAGATTTCACGACCATAAATCCC
>JADFVK010000018.1 GCA_015222495.1 Pseudomonadota bacterium | reverse complement strand
CAGAAAAAAGAACGTTTTTGCTGGTATAAAAAATGTCTCCAGCCAACTTGAATTGTAAGTTTAAATAAGGCTCGTTTAATGGCGGAGCCCTTTAATAATGCCTCCTCAATTTTTGCATAAATACGTTCATAAATCCTTGGCACAGAGATTAATAAGGTTGGTTTTAACTCAACCATATCATGGGCTAATAATTGAATAGAGCGGGCAAAGGCAACCTTGCTGCCAGCCATAGCAGTAAGATAACATCCCAGACTACGTTCAAAAGTATGTGACATGGGTAAAAAAGATAAAAATAGATCATCCGGGCGCACTTGAAGAGAAATAGCGGTAGGATAAATGGTAGAAAGGATATTATAATGACTCAACATAACGCCTTTTGGCTTTCCTGTCGTACCGGAAGTATAAACAATAGTTGCCAGCTGATGAGGATCACCATTACGTTGGTGCAGCATATATGCTTTATCAGGTAACCACTGATCCAGAGTGGTCACTTGATTAGTTTCATCTTCTATCTGATCTGAGCTGGCATCAATTAATATCACTTTTTGTAAAATTGTATTATCAACACAGTTTTCACGTAAGCGATTCCACTGACTGATGTCTTGTACAAAGAGTAATTTAACCGCAGCATCTTCGAGAATATAGGCAATGTTATCTGGCCTATCTTCAATATAAAGAGGTACTGAAACTAGACCTAGACCCATAGAAGCCTGATCAGTAGCAATCCATTCTTTAGAATTTTTCATTAAAATAGCAATACGATCACCATTTTCCAGGTTTTCGTCAGCTATGCCTTTTTGCCAGCGACCCACCAGACTGGCCATCTCATTCCATGAGCTTTCTTTCCAGAACTGCTGTTGTTTATCATATTGAATATAAGCTACTTCATCGGCAGAACGTAATGTTCTCTCATAAAAGAGTCCATCAAGTGTGACGGCCTGATCAATTGAAATTAAACTACTAGTCGAATTTGTCATCTAATCTACTTTATTGGTATATTCTGTCGGAGTTAATGAGTCCGGGATACTATCAACACCAGCATTAAATGCTACTTCCTGGGCATCACGTATTGCCTGCCAGAAAGCCTGTGCTGTTATTTCCATATCATCATGTTTTTGCCAGCTATATAAGGCATTATCCTCTGAGCCACCACCGCTGCAGTATTCTAAATAATTAAAAAACAATTCCGCCATGCGTTTGGTTTCCCAGGGAACACATTTACCTTGCTCATGCTCCTTGATTTCTTTGGCTATTTTATAATGAAAAGCTTTAAAATCAATATCTAATCCAAATCTATCATTAATAATTTTACTACTCAAAGGCTCTGACCATTGACGGTGAAAACGACACACACCACAATTATCATTAATTAACTCATACACCATACGTTCTACATTCTTACGTCCCAAATCTGCCGGGGTGGTAAAGCCACCGCCATAAAAGACATAATATTTACCCATAATCGGCATAGGGCTGCCCATGCCCGGTACCCAATATTGATTAGGCACCATATGACCTTTTTCACCATGAGATAAAAATACTGCTCTATCCATAGGCTCTGTTTCCGGATAAAGCTTATTTAAAGCATAAGCTGCGGGTCGAATACCTTCACGGAATAACATTGCACGATCATCAAACAGTATGGTATCGATCAACTTAATAGCGTATTTAGCATTACGCATACTATCTATAACCAGATCAAATTCCTTGGTATCAGCAGTAAATTGCTGGAATTTCATCTCTGACTTTGGCGGAAAGCCATAAGTATCGGCAGGAATTAAATCATCGGCAACACATTCCATAATCCAGGCTAAAGTGCCACCGACCTGAATTGCATCCATGCCCATAGCATCTGCATGATCATTTAAAATTTCAGCAGCACGCTGATCAAATACGCCCACTTGAGGGCCTAAAGCATGATAGGGCTCATAATCTTTTTTGTATTTTCCATGCAGTTTTTTACAGGCTGTTGCACAGGGCTCACCACAATGATCATAGCTCTTGGTTTCAATGGTTTCTTCGTTATATTGCTTGAGGTAGTGACCAACAATAAAATCCTTATGCTGTAAACTACGTTCTTCATCGCTGGCAGCCGTACTACGATAATTAAATGACATAATCATGTCGCCAATATTATGTAAGTTAACTCCAAAGGTACCACCGGTTTTTATCTTGGGATCATAATAATATTTTGTAGTTGCTGCTCTATCAACTTTTACGCCCTTATCACCAAAGTGCTCAAGGAAATAACTATCGGTATCACGGGCTTTGGGCTTATGAGGATCAACCCATTCACCACCAAAAATACAGCCGATAATATTATGCTGCTGGAATAAACGGCTGCCCATGCCGCCACGTCCGCACCAATCTACAACAGCAGTAAATTTACCTTTTTTGACAGTACTGGAAGCAATAGTTCCCTCTGTTGTAGACTCGCCTGCGGGACCGACTACAAAGGCTCTTACTCTACGAGGGTGGTATTCATCTGACCATCTATCAAAAATAGCATGTTGTAGTGCATAAATACCAATAACATCCTCACCATCTTTGGTGGTATAGCTTTTCCATACTTGCGGATAGTCTTCAAATGGCTCAAGTCGTACTGAGATGTTATCCCCATCATTATTCAAAACCAGTACGCTAGGCTTTTCACAACGACCTTTTAAACTGACATAATTAACACCAACATGTTGGAATGTATAGGCTGCACCACCCATAGTAGAGATATAGAAACTATCCCATTGCGGGCTGAAGCCGCAAAAGACCAGGCGTCTGGAACCGGGAATTGAACTACTGGCTAACAATCCTTCACCAAAGGTGAAAACATCTGGATCAGATTTATACCGTTTCCAACCGTAATCTACCGGGCCAATAATTTGCTGATCTTCATTGATATCATGGACTTGCCATTGAGCTGTATTGAGTTCAACAATGAGTTCTTTTTGGATAAATGGGACAGACATTTATGATGCTCCAGCGATTTTAAGAATTATGTGAGCTAAATTTTGAGCTTATAGGCTTTATAAAAAATTTTCTGTAACCAATATTACTTAAAAAAGTGTAGAATACAAGCCTATATTTAAAGTATAAGGAGCTTTTCTTGGAAATATTTGTTAATGGGAAGTCTCGTCAAGTTGAGGAATCTTTTTCAGCCTTACAATTACTGGAATCGATGGAGCTGGTTGGAAAACGTCTGGCACTTGAAATCAATGAAGAGATTGTACCAAAAAGCCGCCATGCAGAATATTTAATAGCTGCCGGTGATAAAGTAGAAATTGTAAATGCGATTGGTGGTGGTTAAATACCTTTAATCGATATGTTATTTAAATTTAGAAAACAGGACAGAGAATGCAGGACGATAAGTTAATCATTGCGGGTAAAAGTTATAATTCACGCTTATTAGTAGGCACCGGTAAATATAAAGATATGGATGAAACACGTGATGCCATTGAAGCCAGTGGTGCTGAAATTGTTACTGTGGCCATTCGTCGAACTAATATCGGACAAAATGCTGATGAACCTAATTTATTAGATGTTATTTCACCGGATAAATATACTATTTTACCCAATACTGCCGGCTGTTATACCGCTAAAGATGCAGTGCGTACTTGTCAGTTAGCCCGTGAATTATTAGATGGTCATGATTTGGTAAAATTAGAAGTGCTGGGTGATGAGAAAACTCTTTATCCTAATATGGTTGATACTATAGAAGCTGCTGAAATATTGATTAAAGATGGTTTTAAGGTCATGGTTTATACCAGTGATGATCCGATTATCGCAAAGCGTCTGGAAGATATGGGCTGTGTGGCAGTGATGCCTCTGGCTGGTCTTATTGGTTCTGGCTTGGGAATTTGTAATCCGCATAATATTCGTTTGATTCTGGAAAATGCCAATGTACCTATTCTAATTGATGCTGGTGTAGGAACGGCTTCTGATGCAGCCATTGCTATGGAGCTAGGCTGTGAGGCTGTATTGATGAATACAGCGATTGCTGCAGCAAAAAAACCGGTATTAATGGCATCTGCAATGAAAAAAGCCATTGAAGCCGGTAGAGAATCATTTTTAGCAGGACGTATGCCGAAAAAAGCTTATGCCAGTGCTTCATCACCGATTGACGGGACCTTCTTCTAGTAGAAGAAAGGTAATGGTGAAGAGCTAATGGTAGATGAGCTGGTAACAGAAACTTCAGATCATACTGAAGTCGAACATCCTAGAAATATTAAAAGTTATGTGGTTCGTTCGGGTCGCATGACGCCGGGGCAGGATAAATCCTATACTGAACTTTGGCAGATTTATGGGATAGAAACAGATGAGCAGATGCTGGATTTTTGCAAACTCTATGAAAAGCAATCTCCACTGATACTGGAAATTGGTTTTGGTATGGGGGATTCTTTGATTGAAATGGCAGCTAATAATCCTGCTTGTAATTATTTAGGTATTGAAGTACATAAGCCTGGAGTAGGACGCTTACTCGGCAATATAAGTGAGCGTTCACTTACAAACCTTCGTGTGATGCGGGCAGATGCTGTAGAAGTGCTGAAGTCACAAATTCCGGATGAAAGTCTACAGGCTGTATATCTATTTTTTCCTGACCCCTGGCATAAGCGACGTCATAATAAAAGACGTATTGTTAAAGAAGAATTTATTCAATTACTGAGAACAAAACTACAATCTCATGGTCAGTTTCACATGGCTACTGACTGGAAAGATTATGCTGTTCAGATGTTAAAAGAAATGCGTGGTGCTCCGGGGTTTAAAAATTGTTCAGATAGTGATGATTATATTCCACGTCCGGAACATCGTCCTATGACAAAATTTGAACGTCGTGGTGAGCGATTGGGACACGGGGTCTGGGATATTTTATTTGAAAAACAGGTGTAACTATTTGTGATATGGACTAATAATTAACTATGAGCCTTTAATATATTTCATGGTATGTCGTTACAAATACATAAAGAGATTTTAATATGAATTTGACCATTGAATTAATACCAGGTGTATGGATTTATATTAGTTATTTTTTATTATTTCCAGCCTTAATTTTAGTTTATATGAGTTTTCCTGTTGATTGGTTTAAGAAGAATTACAATATATTTTTTGCTATAAGCTTGTTTTTGATGGTTCTTTGGTACATGAAGGCGGGTGTTCATGATGGTATGACTTATCATTTTTTAGGTGCCACCTTATTAACTCTTATGTTTGGCTGGCAACTGGCTATTTT
>JADFVK010000132.1 GCA_015222495.1 Pseudomonadota bacterium | reverse complement strand
GGTACTTATGAAGCCAATATGGCTATGCATGATACGGATGTCTTAATTGCCATTGGTGCTCGTTTTGATGATAGAGTGACAGGTCATCTAGAGGAATTTTGCCCTGATGCAAAGATCATTCATATTGATATTGATCCGGCTTCTATTTCAAAAACCGTTAAGGTTCATGTACCCATAGTAGGTGATGTCGATGATGTTCTAACCAGTATGCTGGAAATTCTCAAAGAAGATGATAGCAGTACAGATGAGATAGCATATAAAGACTGGTGGAAACAGATTTCTCAATGGCGTAAGAAAAATTGTCTGCGTTATAATAAGAAAACCAAAACTATTAAACCACAATATGCTGTTGAAAAGTTATATGAAGTGACTCAGGGTAATGCTTTTATTACTTCAGATGTTGGTCAGCATCAAATGTTTGCTGCACAATACTATAAATTTGATAAGCCCAGACGTTGGATTAATTCTGGTGGTTTGGGCACCATGGGCTTTGGATTGCCGGCAGCAATGGGCGTTCAACTGGCTAATCCGGGCGAAACAGTTGCCTGTATTACCGGTGATGGTAGTATCCAGATGAATATTCAGGAACTGGCCACTTGCTTACAGTTTAATTTACCGATTAAAATTATTAATTTGAATAATCAGTTTCTTGGCATGGTAAGACAATGGCAGGAGTTCTTTTATGAAGGCCGTTATGCCATGACCTATATGGATTCCTTACCTGATTTTGTTAAATTGGCAGAAAGTTATCATCATGTTGGTATTAGAGTCGATCAAACAAGTGATGTAGAAGATGCATTTAAAGAAGCATTTTCTATGAAAGACAAATTGGTTTTTGTTGATGTTGTAATCAATCGGGAAGAAAATGTTTATCCGATGATTGTTGCCGGTAAAGGGCATCATGAAATGCAATTAGCACCTGATAGTGAGCTGGTTTAACTATCAATTATCTATATTAAGGAAAGGTAAAAATAATGCGTCATATTATTTCTATTTTATTAGAAAATGAATCAGGTGCTTTGTCCCGAGTAGCAGGACTTTTTTCAGCCCGTGCTTATAATATTGAGTCTTTAACAGTTGCACCGACTGAAGACCCCACATTATCAAGAATGACATTAGTAACCAGTGGTTCTGATGAAATTATTGAACAAATTACTAAACAACTCAATAAGTTAATTGATGTTGTTAAACTAAATGATTTAAATGAAAACGGTGTCAAACACATTGAGCGTGAAATGATGCTGATCAAAGTAAAAGCACCAGTATCGACTCGTGAAGAAATTATGCGCTTAAATAATATTTTCAGAGGGAATATTATTGATGTCAGTGAAGATTCTTATACTATTGAATTAACCGGCACTAGTGATAAACTGGATGCTTTTATTGATTTATTTGAGTGTGATAGTATATTGGAAACTGTGCGTTCTGGTGTTATGGGTATTTCACGCGGACATTCTGCGTTACATGTATAATCCTAAATAAATCAGCTGAACCTACTACGAGCGTCCAATGCACTGAATCTTCAAGACTTTACAGAATATTTTAGGCTTACCCGTAGGGTGACTACGAATAAACCTAAAATAATCCATAAAGCCTTGAATCTCCAGTACCTTGATCGCTCTCGCTACGATTCAACTGATTTATTTTGGATAATAAAAATTTAATAATTTATAAACTATTTTTAGAAAATAAGGATAAGGCTGGATAATGAATATATTTTACGATAAAGATTGTGATCTTTCTATCATCAAGGGTATGAAAGTAACTATTGTTGGTTATGGTTCTCAAGGTAATGCCCATGCAAACAATCTTAAGGATTCAGGCGTTGATGTGACAGTTGCATTACGTCCTGGTTCATCTTCTGCAGCTAAGGCTGAAGCCTCAGGTCTGACTGTAAAAACTGCCGCGGATGCTGTAAAAGACGCTGACTTAGTGATGATTTTAACACCTGATGAGTTTCAGTCACAATTGTATAAAAATGATATTGAGCCTAATATTAAACAGGGTGCTACTCTAGCCTTTGCTCATGGTTTTAGTATTCATTATAATCAGGTTAACCCACGTGCAGATCTTGATGTGATTATGGTTGCTCCTAAAGCACCTGGACATACCGTTCGTTCTGAATTTGTTAAAGGTGGTGGTATTCCTGATCTGATTGCTATTCATCAGGATGCTTCCGGTAATGCCAGAAATGTTGCTTTATCCTATGCCTCTGGTGTTGGCGGCGGTCGTACCGGTATTATTGAAACCACATTTAAAGATGAAACTGAGACTGATTTATTTGGTGAGCAGGCAGTTCTATGTGGTGGAGCCGTTGAACTTGTTAAAGCTGGCTTTGAAACTTTAACTGAAGCTGGTTATGCACCTGAAATGGCATACTTTGAGTGTCTGCATGAATTAAAATTAATTGTTGATCTTATGTATGAAGGTGGTATTGCCAATATGAATTATTCAATTTCGAATAATGCAGAATATGGTGAATATGTTACCGGACCTAAAGTTATCAATGATGAAAGTCGCAAAGCCATGAAAGAAGCTTTAAATAATATCCAAAATGGTGAATATGCAAAGCGTTTCATTATGGAAGGTCAGACTAATTATCCAGAGATGACAGCATGGCGTCGTAATAATGCTGCACATCAAATTGAAGTAGTTGGTGGTAAACTTCGTGAGATGATGCCCTGGATTACTGAAAATGCTCTAGTTGACAAAAACAAAAATTAAGTCTATCTTTAAACATAGAGTTTAGTTTAAATATAGCCTGCTTATGCAGGCTATATTGTTTTAAACCCATTATATTTGTAAAAAATCATTAAGAGCTATTAAGCATTTATGGACAATCAAACTGATTTAATTGAACAGGAAACCTCTGATCAGGAAATCCCTGTAAAAAAAAATAGGGGTATTTATTTACTACCTAACCTATTTACAACGGGTGCCTTATTTGGTGGTTTTTATGCTGTGATTGCCGCTATGAACGGTCACTTTGAAGCAGCTGCAATGGCCATATTTATTGCTATGGTTTTAGATGGCTTAGATGGTCGTGTTGCCCGTATGACTCATACTGAAAGTGATTTTGGTGCTGAATATGATAGTCTTTCAGATATGGTTTCCTTTGGTGTGGCACCTGCTTTAGTGATGTATACCTGGTCATTATCAAACTTAGGAAAAGTAGGTTGGGTGGCTTGTTTTATTTATGTGGTCAGTGCTGCATTACGCCTTGCCCGCTTTAATACTCAAGTAGGACATGCTGATAAACGCTATTTTCAAGGATTGGCCAGCCCGGTAGCTGCAGGATTTGTAGTAGGCTTTGTGTGGTTATGTACTGAAAATAATTATAGTGGCGAACAAATGAGTTATTTGGCATTTTTGGTTACTATCGGTGCCGGTATTTTAATGGTGAGTAATGTCAAGTATCGTAGTTTTAAAGATTTAGATTTAAAAAATAAAGTACCATTTGTCAGTATTTTAATTATGGTATTAATTTTTACTACAATTGTTTATCAACCCCCATTTATTTTATTTGCAATTTTTGCTCTTTATACCTTCTCTGGCCTGTTTGGCTACCTGCTCAGAAAAATTAATAAAATCAAGTAACTTTACTATAATACTATTTAATTCTGCTATGATAGAATTAAATAGTTAAATACATTAATCTTTATATCTCTATAAAAGTGAAATCGATATGTCTGATAAATTAATCATTTTTGATACAACCCTGCGTGATGGTGAACAAAGTCCTGGTGCATCCATGACTAAGGATGAAAAGGTTCGTATTGCTAAAGTGCTTGAGCGCATGAGAGTAGATATCATTGAAGCTGGATTTCCTATTGCCAGTCCCGGTGATTTTGAAGCGGTTAAAGCTGTTGCCGATAATATTAAAGATAGTACCGTTTG
>JADFVK010000131.1 GCA_015222495.1 Pseudomonadota bacterium | reverse complement strand
TTGTTAGTACATTCATAGCAGCCGTGTTATCGATAATTATTTCTTTATTATTACCTAATTACTATAAAGCAGAAGTGCTTTTATCTCCGGTATCTAGTGATGATAAAAGTAAAGGATTGTCATCAGCGCTAGGAAATTTGGGTGGATTGGCATCACTGGCAGGAATTAGCGTTGGATCGAGTTCGAGTGCAGAAGAAAATCTGGCCATATTAAAATCACGGGAATTCCTTTGGGGGGTTATTGAATCTGAGAATATTATGCCTATCTTATTTCAAGATGAGTGGGACCCAATTAAGAAGCGGTGGTTGAAAGAAGACCCCGATGATCAGCCCTCACTATGGGGTGCATATCGTAAGTTTACGGAAGATCCGTTACTAACCACATCAATTGATAGAGATTCAGGATTAGTTACTATATCAATTCAATGGACTGATCCCGTATTAGCTGCTAAATGGGCAAATAAATTAGTAGAACGACTCAATACCTACTTACGTAATCAAGCTATGGAACGAAGTAATAGAAACCTTAAATACCTGAATGAGGAACTGGCTCGTAGCCAAGTCGCGGAAATGCAGAAGACTATTTACTCCCTTATTGCAGAGGAGCAAAAGTCGGCGATGTTAGCAAATACGCAAAAAGAATATGTATTCCGAATAGTCGATCCTGCTGTGGTGCCAGATAAAAAATATAAACCAAAACGGCTTTTAATTGTTGTGGCATCAATGATATTTGGGGCTATACTCGCGATAATGTTTATTTTTTTCAGGAATGCTGTTGGCAACAAAAAGAATAAATGAAATACAAAACAGTGTAATGTGTGAAGTATATTGAAATATATTGATGCATTTAAAGTGTATTCATTAGTTATTGGATTAAAAATATCACTAACTATTAATTAAATAATTCGCACTAATTCGGTAATTTTCTATAATCACAGCGGGTCTGCGATTATTATTTACAGGTTAGTTATGAAGCTATTTTTTAGTTTCAGTATGATCGGTATATTTATGGAGTAATTTAGAGTGGCTGTTGAGATAAAAATATTAGGTGAGCGGAATACTGGAACGAACTATCTGGAAAAATTGGTCAAGATAAATATTGATGCACGTATTTTATTTGGAGCTTTCCCGAGACGTTTTAATAAATGGCCATTAAAATATGAATGGTTACGAGACGCTTACTTTAATATAACATTTTCACATAATCTTGGGTGGAAGCATGCAATGGCACCATCTTTTGATGAATTAAAGTTGTCTAAAAATAATGATGTAGTATTTCTAACGCTTAGTAAAAATCCATATTCATGGCTTTTATCTATGTATAAGCGCCCTTATCATTTTGGGAAAAAACTAAGATCATTTGATGACTTTTTGCAAACCCCATGGAAAACAGTAGGACGTGAAAGACATTCTGAGTCATTTGCTAATCCAATAGTGCTTTGGAATAAAAAAAATGCTTCATATACAAAGCTTTCAACCATTGCACCAACTATAAATCTCCGGTACGAGGATGTCTTATCTGAACCCGAAAGAATTATAGATACAATTAAATCAGAATACAATTTACAGCGAAGAAGTAAGCAGTTTGTGAATTTAGAGAATGCGGCAAAAAAACAGGATTCGGATCGAAACTTTGATTACTATCGAGATTATTATCTTGAAGAACGATGGCGCTCGTATCTCTCAGATGATCAAATATCTTTTATTAATGATAATTTGGATTTCAAGTTACTAGAACATTATAATTATCAAAAACTTTAAATATAATCCTAAGCATGCCATGAAGTTGAATGAATAATAATCAAAATATTACTTCCAGTCGTAGACATATACTAAAAGCAGTCACTGGTACCTTTGTACTTAAGAACACTTTGCAAGGTATAAATTTTCTAACTACGTTGTTACTTTCAAACACCCTTGGTCAAGCAGGTTTCGGTTTGTATGCAGTTGCCATGGCTTGGGCTAATATACTTACAATTCCTGGGAAACTTGGTTCAGATATACATGCGGTACGTGTTTGTGCTGTTTATAGTTCTGAGAAGGATTGGAATCATTTGTATGGGTTCTTGAGATGGATAAAGAAGAAGGTATGGTTAGTTTCGTTTTTTGTGAGCGCTCTAGCAATTGCATTTGGCGTAATTTTTTTGGGTTGGGGAACTGCTGAATCTGGTTTTACTTTTATATTTGCAATGTTTTTAATTCCAATTCTGAGTGCCATTCAAACGAATTTTGGCATACTCCGTGGGCTTGGTTCTATATTTTATGCGCAGCTTACGAATTTATTACAGGGAGCACTTATCTTCATTATAGTAGGTATTATTGTTATTACGGAAAAAAATATTAAAGTTAATACAGCTATCTTAGTGACAGTAACTGCAGCAGCAATTGCATTACTTTTCGGAATGTATTTCCTAAAGGTACATACACCACCTCAAATTAAGCAAGCTATACCACTTACTGAGAAATCTCGTTGGTGGCATGGTATTTGGGCTTTTACAGCTATTGCTGGGGTTGGCGTACTAAATAACCGTGCAGATGTTGCGCTGCTTGGTACGTTAGGGACTATGGAAGAGGCAGGGGTATATGCTGTTGCTAAACGTTGTACGGAATTAGTAGGTTTTGTACTTGCCTCAGTAAATTTAGTGCTTGGACCTAAAGTCGCGAAAATGTATTCAAGTGGGGAGCTTATTAAGCTTGAGCGGCTCGTACGAAGGTCTACCCTTGGCATTACTGCAGTAGTTATACCTCTGGGTTTTATTCTTGTATTTTGGGGTGAGTGGATACTTGGTATGTTTGGGGATGGTTTTAAATCTGGATTTATCGTGTTAATAATTCTTACTATAGGTCAAATTATAAATGCAATGTTTGGATCGGTGGGTATGATCCTTAATATGAGTGGTCATGAAAAATATACAGCTCGTTGGCTTGCAGTAATAGCTGTTATTAATATAATGCTTAATGTTTTTTTTATTCCTATTTGGGGAATGTATGGTGCGGCTATCTCATCAATTATAAGTACAGTTTTATGGAACTCGTTATTGTTATGGACAGTCATTAATAAACTAGGTATTAATCCCGCAATTGGAAGAATTACATGACAAAACTGGCAACACCTAACTTCTTTATCATTGGTGCCCCTAAATCTGGGACTACTGCAATGAGTGAATATTTGCGTACTCATCCAAATGTATTTTTTTCGGACCCTAAAGAACCACAGTTCTTTGCGAGAGATTTTCATAATAAAGGCGCTATACGTAATCTTGATGAATACCTTAATTTATTTTCTGCAGCGAAGCCGCAACATTATGTGATTGCAGAAGGCAGCACTAAATATCTTCGTTCAGAAATGGCAATTCAGAAAATCGAAGAATTTTCTCTTGATGCACATTATTTAGTGATGCTGCGTAATCCAGTAGATATGGCGATCTCTCTACACTCACAAGTACTACTTAATGGTGATGAGAATGAACCTGATTTTGAAAAAGCCTGGCGGTTGCAATTTGAAAGGAAAAATGGTCGTTACATCCCATTACAATGTGATGAACCTATGGACTTACAGTATGGCTACTTTTGTAAAATCGGGGAACAAGTACAACGTCTTTTTGATATAGTTGAAAGAAATAGAATAAAAGTAATTTTTTTCGATGATTTTCGCAAAAATACACGACACGCATATGACGAGGTACTTGATTTCTTGAATCTTGATATTGATGATCGCAAAAATTTTATAATCATAAATGAACGCCGAACGACTGTATTTAGATCAATAAAATATCTTACGCGTGTAGCTAGTCGTATTAAGCGGGCGTTTGGTATCAGTAAGCGTATAGGCCTAATTCGTTTTGTTAATAGACTAAACTCATGTCAGACCGAAAAGCCAAAACTATCGGCTTCGTTCAACAAAGAGCTACGCAATTATTTTTATAATGATATTCGTAAACTTGAGTTGGTTACAGGAAGTGATTTGAGCGAGTGGTACTCGACATGAGAATAACATTTCTTTTGCCAGGTTCTGGTCACCGTCCAATAGGTGGCTTTAAAGTAGTGTATGAGTATGCAAATCGTCTCGTACGTGATGGACATTTCGTTACTTTATTACATCTGCAAATGGTAAGGCCGCCACACAAGGTATTTAAAAAGATTCTTTTGTTAGGCAAGTATGTCGAGCGTAAAATATTTAGCACATGGCGGCCAACAAGATGGTTCAAATTGGACCCACGAATTAATATGCGATGGTTAGTTTATCCACATGAAAGAAATGCTCCTTTAGCGGATATAATTATTGCTACTGGGTGGGATACTGCAAATATTATAGATAAATATGACAGTAATAAAGGAGAAAAGTGCTATTTAATACAACATTATGAAGTTTGGGCGTCTTCTGATCCAGATGCAGTTAATGCAACATGGAAACTACCATTACATAAGATAGTAATAGCAAGATGGTTACAGGATATAGCTGAAAATATGGGCGAGCATGCTGACTATATTCCAAACGGACTTGATTTCAATGCTTTTGGAATCGATAGACCTTTAGATAAAAGATCACCTGAATCTGTTTTGCTGCTTTATCATTGGCGACCCTATAAAGGAACACAAGAAGCTGTTCAAGCACTCAAATTGATAAAAAAATCATATCCAAATTTAAAAGTAACTATGTTTGGTGTTCCTAAACGTCCAAAAAACTTACCAAATTGGATAGTCTATTATAGAAACCCACAACAAGATCTTCTTCGTGAATTATACAATAAATCGGGTATTTTTATAGCACCAAGCCATACCGAGGGTTGGGGTCTAACAGCCAGTGAAGCAATGATGTGCGGCTGTGCAGTTGTCGCGACAGATGTTGGGGGGCATCGAGAATTTGCTATTAATAATGAAACAGCCATCCTTGTACCTCCGGGTAATATTCAACAAATGGTTGAAGCAATAGGTAGACTTATAGACGATCATCAGTTACGAATTGCACTAGGTGGTCGTGCTTCCGAGTATGTAAAGCGGTTTACGTGGGAACGATCTTATAACAAACTTGTTGAGACGTTAAAAAAATCCGAAAATCCTGAATAATTTTATATTTATGAATTATTGTCAACTCTCTTTAAGAAGCTACATTAGTTTGCCACTGTTTAGGTTCAAGTTTTTAGTAGTATTAATATTGTTTTTAATGGTATCAAAAATATTCGATGATAAATCAGGGAACCCAATAGGCGTATCTTATTTATCAGAAGGAGTATTGGCTTTTCTTTTATTTTTTACTTTCTTGTTTGTGGCGAGCAGGTTGATCAAGGGGGCAGGTTTTCGAAAGATTGATTTTTTGATACTTGTGATTGTTTTTGGAGCATGGTTTTTATCTGCGTTCAACGCGTTTCTAGTTTATAAACAACCAATTATTTACGGATTGATTGAAGACCGCAGAATTCTAGATATGTTGGTGTACTATCCACTTGTTTACGCAATAAGGTCGGAATGGATAGATCATGAAGACATTATTCGAGCTGTATTAATAGTTGGATTAATTGCAATTATGTTATCGATACTTTTTAAAGTAGGACTATTTGGGGCTCCTGATGTTTCTATCCAGAACTTGCCGCTTCATAAGAGGGCAGACCGAACCAGCATTGGTACACAATTTGTCATATTGAGCACCTTATTTGCATATACCCTTGCTATAGGCTTTTATCGTGAACGAGGGCGTTTATTAATTATCGCGTTAATTGGTTTTTTAGTATTGGTTGTCATTGTTCAGACTCGCAAAATTGTTATAATTGTTACAGCGCTTATGCTATTTTTTTCGCTAAAAAATCGCTTTGGTATAAAGGTTGTTTTGTTTTCGACTGCTATAGCTGGGCTTGGGATGGCATTTTTATTCGAAAAGTATTTGAGTGTTGAATCATTGCAGCGCTTTATTGCTATCTGGTCGCAGTTAACATCAGAGAATTATTTAACATCTAGTGCTCGCGCGCATACCATAGCATCAATTTGGTATGAACTTAAGGAAGTGTATTTTATGTGGGGTTATGGATCACTTTCGCTTTTGTGGAATGATGGTTTTCACAGATTTTATGGTGCTAATTTCTTTTTAGCTGATGTAGGTTTGGCAGGTATGTTTTTTAGATATGGTTTGTTTATGGCTTTATTTTTTATTGGCATATTTTTATATGCTATGCATTATTCTTATCAAAAAATGAGTAACATTCCATTAAGACGATCGATAGGTATAAGTATGTGGTTTATTATTTTATCCCCAGGAGCAGGTCTTTTTTTATATCTTGGTACGAGTTGCGGAATAATGTTAGCAATTGCCTCGGGATTTGAGCGAGGTCAAGTTGATTATTTTGATAATAAATAAGGCTAATTTAATGATTCAGCAAAAAAATGTGTACATTATATATATTAGAGTAATACACGAATGAATATTTTATTAAGTTTTCGATTTTCTTTACTATACAGATATTTTATTCTGTTAATTTTATCTGCACCATTACCATTATATGCGAAAACCTGCGGGAATCAGGTTGAGTTTACGGGTTTTCGTGGCATCAATATGACTCTTCATCGAAACCATTCTAGTTCAGATTTTGCAAAAATATCAAACTGGGGGGCTGACCATGTTCGCTTAGTCATTAACGCCGATCCACTAACCCCTCGAAATGATGGGTTTTATCTTACTGATGAGATAACAATTGATAAATCTTCATTTAGTCGGCTTGATCAGGCAATTTTGTATGCCCAGCAATATGGTATAAAAGTAGTAATTGCCTTGAATACCTTTCCTGGAAGACGTAGCGGGAAAATATGGAGTGATTATAATTACTGGCATCGTCTTGAAGGTTTTTGGAAATACATTGCAAATCGATATAAAAATAATACTACGATCGTTGGGTACTCACT
>JADFVK010000017.1 GCA_015222495.1 Pseudomonadota bacterium | reverse complement strand
TAATCCGGTCGATGTTGGAGATCAATTTCAGGATAATGCGAAAGATTTACCTGAGCAGATGCGCAATATGGATGTTGGAAATTGAAAAGATAGGTTGTATCTTTGAGTTGTTTCAGAGCCTCGTCTAACGAGGCTTTTGTTTGTCTAATGTTTTTATATCGGATTACTGTTTCAATGGTGAGGGTTAGAGACCGTTTTGTATGTAAGTTATATCGAAAAATAATATTAGCTAATTCAGTGAGTTACGCTATTATTTTTAGAATTTTCGTTGTTTGAAAAGTAATAGATGCCAGGTTAAGAAAAAGCCTAACAAAACAATAATATTAGTCTACTATTTAAGGTAACGAGGGATTGAAGATTCTTGTTTACTTGTAAACAAGAGGTGATATTTAATTATCTGATAAATCGAAATCATATATGTACAAAAACTCTTCTGAAGATTCTATTTTACTAGAAAGACAAGTTCAGCCACTATTTGAAAATACAATGCTTAGCGGTTTAGCTAACATATGTGCTGCAGCAATCTTGTATTCCCTACTAACTGAACCATTATTGTCGATTTTTCCTTGTCTTGGAGTTGTTGTATTTTCTTTATTGAGAATAGGTGTAGCAAAACATTATTTAAAAACACATCGCTTTAAATTACAAACATACCTGAATGCACACATCTTACTAACGATGATGATGGGAATAATGTGGGGTGTGTTTGAGTTTATTCAGTATCAAGTCGAAACCCTTGAGATTCGAAATATAGTTTTATTACTTAATATTGCATTAATAGCAGGAAGTATTTCAACCCTTTCGACGTATCGAAACACTTACCTTGCCTATGTGATACCACAATCAATTGGTATTTTTTATCTTTTGTCCTTATATGACACTGAGACTGCTATTTATTTGCAGGTTGCTTTTACCGTATTTATGGGATTTATGATTTCTAGTAGTTTAAATATGACTAGAATACATAAAAACTCAGTTAAGCTGATTCGTTATAATGAAAATTTAATTAGTGATTTAAACGATGAAATAAGGGTGAGAGAAAGTGTTCAAGTTGAACTTGAAGAGAGTAAGGTTGGTTTAGAGAATAAAGTAAAAAAACGCACCGAAGACCTTATAGACACAAACGTACATTTAGAACGTGTAATTACAAAAAAAGAAAAAGCTGAGCAAAGCTTACAATATCTAGCATATCATGATGAATTGACAGGTCTGCCAAATAGAAACTTGTTGGTTGACCGTATTAATCAGTCTATAAAAATCTCTTTACGTGACAATCAACAAATGGCAATACTATTTCTTGATCTTGATAGATTTAAGAATATTAATGATAGTCTTGGTCATAATGTTGGCGATGAAGTTCTGAAGGAGATACCAATTAGGCTTTATAGTGTACTACGTAGTCACGATACTATTTCTAGAAATGGCGGTGATGAGTTCGTTGTGGTTTTGGAGAAATTAAAAGACGCAAATGAAGCTGTTTATGTCGCTAAAAAAATAATTGCATGTTTAGCAGAGACCTTCAATGTGCTTTCACATACTATACATATAGGTGCAAGTATTGGTATAAGTTTATACCCAGATGATGGAGATACACCTCTGGTGTTGCTTCGAAATGCAGATACAGCAATGTATAAAGCGAAGAAATCAGGTGGTAAGCAACTTCAATTTTACGATGAAAGTATGTCGCATCAGTTGCGAGATAGACTTGAGTTGGAATCTGAACTACATAACGCTCTTGCAGAAAATGAATTTTATATGGTCTACCAACCACAAGTTAATTGTATTACAGGTGAAACAACGGGCTTTGAATCGTTAATACGTTGGAAAAATAAAAAATTAGGAGAGATAAATCCAGATCGATTTGTTCCAATACTTGAAGAAACAGGGTTGATTTATTCAGTTGGTGAATGGGTGGTGGCTGAAGTAATCGCCTTTGTTAAAACAATTAATGACGATAAAAAAGTGTTCTCTATCAACTTGTCTGCTTTGCAATGTACCAGGTTAGATTTTTTGACGTTCGTAAGTGAACAAATCAGTATGAGAGATGTTAAACCTTCACAAATTGAATTTGAAATAACAGAATCAATTTTGATCAAAGACTTCGAAAAAACTAAAATATTCCTTAATGAATTGCACTCAATGGGTTGTTCGATAGCTCTTGATGATTTTGGGACTGGTTATACTTCAATGAATTACCTTGCGCAATTACCAATAGATGTAATTAAAATAGATAAAATATTTATTAAACATATACATCAGACGGAAAATCTAAAAAGTATCGTTAAGGCAATAATTATGATGAGCAAAAGTCTAAATATAAATAATATTTTTGAAGGTGTAGAGACGCAAAACGAATTAGATGTAATCAAGGAGATCAATGGCTCTATTGTTCAAGGTTACTATTACAGTAAACCTCTAGAAGAAAGCAAGGTAATAGATTGGTTGACTCCTTAACTGGCAGGTCGTCTATTTTACTTTTTCGTAAAGGTAATGACCATTGCCATAACTTTCCCCAGAATTGGGGTTAAACATTGTTTTGCATAAGCTAAAATATTTATTCCAGTTGTCCACTTCTTCTATAGATAAGTATTTAGGATATAACTCATCGATAGAAATCCAGAAACGTTTATGCCATGCATCAATGGTTCTCCAATAATTCATCCCATTAACAAACCAACTATCTGTTAGTTGCAAATGATTATCATGTCTTTTAGGTTCATTGTATGGCCATATATGCGCACCAGGATAGTATTGCGCCATAATTGTATTTTCAGCATTTAAATACTGAGGTATTAAGTCACGTGACACGATGCAATGATGGAAACACTTTCCCCCGACTTTTAACATGTACGAAAGGTTCTTCTGTAGTAGGTCTATATTTGTTATATGTTCTAACAAGCCTACAGTAATTATTCTGTCAAAACTGTTTTGACTAATATCCAGAGATTCGGCTGTATTAAAAAAAGATTGTATTAACTTAAAACGAGAATCATCAAAAGAATTCTCTTTTCCAACAAGTTCGTTTCGAATGTGATTTGTTTGTATTTCGCTAGGATTGATAGCAACTATATTAACTGTTGGGAATGTTTCTAAAAGATATCTTGATAAACCTCCAAATCCGCAGCCTAGATCCAGGATGTGTTGGCCATCGTGTATATCAGCACGCTCTATTATCAATTTGTACTTATCTATTTGTGCTTGTTCCAAAGTAATTTTATGTGAAGGATTCTCATCACTCGTTACTCCGTAATACCCCATTGTATAAGCCATGTAGTCACTGTCAAGAAAGGAACGGTAAACCTTATATTCTTCGTCGTAATGGTCGACAGAAACATTAAGAGTTTCCTGTTTTGCTATATCGCCATCAAAAGAACTTACACCGTAATCTTCTGGTAAATTACTATTGTTTTCCCAGCGCTTATATTCACGTTCAAAATAGCGTGACATTTGTTTTTCAAACTTTAATAACTCTGGCGAATCATAGCTATAAATATTGTTAGATTTAAGATTTTTGATTTTTTCAGATTCGTTCATAATAATTTGCGTAGATATAACATTATGTATATCTTTTAAGAGCTACAACCGCATTTAAACCACCAAAAGCAAATGAATTGGACACGGCAGCTCTAATTACTTTATGACGCGCTTCGTTAGGTACGTAATCAAGGTCGCATGTTTCATCTGCTACGGTGAAATTGGCAGTTGGTGGGATGGTCTCATTGTATATCGCTAATGCTGATGCGACTAACTCTAGCGCACTCGATGCACCTAATGCATGGCCGTGCATTGATTTTGTTGATGTGACTGCGAGATCTTTAGCGTGGTAGCCGAATACACGATTGATGGCTTCTGTCTCAGTAGCATCATTAACTATCGTACCTGTACCATGTGCGTTGATGTAATCAATATCGTCCGGATAGAGATTTGCATGATGTAGTGCATTTTCAATGGCATTGGTTATACCTAAGATATCAGGTCGAGTAATATGCCCTGCATCTGATGTCATGCCACAACCAGCAAGTTCTGCATATATTTTTGCCCCACGATTTTTTGCATGTTCTTCTGATTCTAAAACTAACATTCCAGCGCCCTCACCTAAAACCATACCACTACGATCTTTACAAAAAGGTCGACAGGTATCATCTGAAGCAACTCGAAGCGCATCCCAGGATTTTAGTAACCCATAAGTAAATGGTGCATCAGACGCACCGACTAACGCTACTTCAATCATGCCTGATTGAATCATAGACATACCTTGAATTATAGCGTGCGATCCAGAGGCGCAAGCACTAGAAAGTCCAAATGCAGGCCCCCTTGTTCCCAAATGTAAGCTAACCATACTGGCTGCTGCGCTAGGCATTCCCTTTGGAATGGTTAATGGGTGCGCACGCGTACGATTCTTTTTGTATAGCTGTTCATATGTGGCCTCATCAGTATGTTTACCGCCACATGCGCTACCTATGATTGTTGCGGCATCTGTAAGGATGCTTCCACCACGCACTAGTCCTGAATCATTAACTGCCTCCTGTGCGGCTATGACTGCTAGTTGTGAATATCTATCTAAGATAGTAAGTTCACTTGCAGTGAAATACTCATCTGGATTGAATTCTGGCACAGTAGCGCCTAATGAAATCTTTACATCATCGATAGGAAAATCAAGTGGACTGATAGCTGAACGTCCTGTACTTAATCCATCCCAAAAATTTTGTAGATTGAGACCTAAGCCTGAGATTGCGCCTAAACCAGTAATCATAACGCGACGAGTTGCCATGGATGTATTGT
Source organism: Pseudomonadota bacterium (assembly GCA_015222495.1). GTDB lineage: Bacteria > Pseudomonadota > Gammaproteobacteria > GRL18 > GRL18 > GRL18. The sequence goes on along the minus strand of JADFVK010000017.1, from coordinate 2,517 downwards.
TTAAGCTGACCGGTCTAAGTCATTTAGTTTACCCAGAATATCATTTACGGTAACGATAGATGAGATGACTTCGTTAGGAATTTCTATATCGAAAGCTTCTTCAAGTTCGAATAGCATCGTTATGGTATCTAAGGAACTTAAGCCCAGCTCAGTGAGTTTGGATTCTGGCTTTACATCTTCTATTTTACAATTTGTGGTTTTTGCAATAATTGCTGCAATAATTTCTAATGACATAATATTTTGTATAAATAATTAAATTTTGTAGAGACCTGCTTTAAAAGTAGTTTACGTACTATAAGAATTATTAGGTTTTATCATAGGACAATAGTACAGATAAAGACGAGATTGTCTAGGAATTTTCGTATAAAATTCAATTATATCTGTCATGTTCTTAAAAAATAAATTAATTTGATGTTTTAATAAAAAGTTGTCAATATTACTGCCAATGGATAAATAAGTTCTAAGTATAACAACAGGGTGATAACGATGAAAACTGGTAATCAATCCAACAGCGCAGACGAGCTAGAAAGAAAGAAATCAGCATCAGAATATACACAGTTTACAACACGGTACGATTCTGAAACTAACACTATCTGGTGTTGGATGAGCCCTGAGCCTCGCCCCTGCATGAACGGTAAGCTGATACATGAACTCATACAGTTACAGCAACAGCTCACAGATACCTACACGAATCAACATCCTGATACTATCTGGCCCTTCCGCCACCTTGTATTAGCTTCAAAGATACCAGGCATTTATAACCTTGGTGGTGATCTAGGTTTAATTAAAGAATATATAGTTAATAAGGAAGAAGATAAGCTACGCGATTATGCATATAAGGCAACTAACCTTATACATAAAAATATTAACAATCTTGATCTACCGATTACCATAGTTTCTCTCGTCCAGGGGCATGCACTAGGTGCAGGTTTTGAAGCAGCCTTATCCTGTGATGTAATAATTGCGGAGCGTAGCACTAAACTAGGTTTTCCAGAAATTCTTTTTAATATGTTCCCTGGCATGGGAGCATACAATTTACTCGCACGTCGTATCGGGACCGCACTGGCAGAACGTATCATTTTGAGTGGTAAAACTTATGGTGCTGAAGAACTATATGATTTGGGAGTAATAGATGTAATCGCTGAAGATGGTGAAGGTGTTCAAACTACAATGAATTACCTGAATAGTCATAATCAATCACATAATACTATTCGTTCCATGAAGAAGATTCGACAGATCGTTCACCCTATCACGCAGAAAGATCTTTTCGATATCGTCGATATCTGGTTAGAAGCTTCGATGCAACTAAGTGAGAAAGATTTGTCTAAAATGGAACGATTATTGTATTTGCAAGCTGATACAAAAAACACAAAAAGCATTCAAGAGAGTGATATGTCTAAACAGCCACGTCGTGATGACTGGCGAAAAATTAAAGATGCGAGTTTTCCACTAGTAACGCATCTTGGAGAAAGTGTTCATAAAAACAGAAGAAAAAATAAAGGCCGCCGACAAAAAGCCGAGGAAACTTCATAGTTGTTAGTCTTCATTTAAAAGACATAAATAAACAATTTCATCTATTCTTAAAAAAGTAACTTCTTCGCGCGCATTGATGGATGATTAAATCTCTAATAAACATTGTTTTACTACCTGTCATCTGGCTTTGGCTGTTTGCACTCTGTGTTCTCCTGTACGTACTCTCGCATCTACCAAAATCATTTTCTGGTCGCTATTATCATTTCTTAAGCCGCTATTGGTGTGGGATATTAGTTCGTGCATTAGATGTTGATCTAAAGCTAGTACACAAAAACCAACGACCGCTACCTGATCAATATATCCTTATTGCCAACCATCCCTCTGCACTAGAAGATTTTGGTGTGCCGGCATTATTTGATATCTATCCATTAGCAAAAGAAGGTGTAAGAGACTGGATGATCCTCGGTCGTATCAGTGACTATGCTGGAACAATCTATGTTAAACGTGGTGATGCTACATCCAGACATCAGGCTTTACAGTCTCTGATCGATGCGGTGAGATCCGGGAAGAATATTGTTTTATTTCCTGAGGGAGGCTGTAAAGGCAGTCGAATCTTTGAAAAATTTCATACCGGTGCTTTTGATATCTCACTGCAGACAGGCGTACCTGTCTTACCTGTGTTTTTACACTATGTTGATGAAAAAACGTTCGAATGGACGGGTCAATCCTTGCCGTTAAAGCTGTGGCAGATCTTTATATCTAATAAAAATGAAGTTAATTACTACGTACATGATGTCATTTCTCCAGAGATGTTCAGCGATAAAAACAGTTTCGCAAAACATGCACATGCTGAATATTTGAAATGGCAGGATGAATATTTAGGCGAATAGCCATATATCTCTTTTGGTCTAATAAATCAGAGGCTTAATAAGATATAATGCGCGTTCAATTACTGGTGCACTTCGGTCTGCACCTATTTTTAAAGTGCTAATCTTTTACGTTTAGCACCGGAACATAAAGTGTTTCCGCCTGGACCGACCTCAT
>JADFVK010000130.1 GCA_015222495.1 Pseudomonadota bacterium | reverse complement strand
ATCAACTCGAAAAACACCTGTTATACCGACTCTTTTAACTAAAGCTTTGTCTGGTATGGTCAATAATAATTCTTTATCAATAACAAATTGAGCTTGGCCAAACAGACCTGTTGGCACGTTTAATGATGATGCCAGTTCCAGTTTTACTATGCATTTTTGGGTAATTGGATCGGCACTGTTTATAATTTGAGTGATAGTCCCTGTTACTATGCTATTGAGTTTAATATTGATGCTTTGACCTGTTGTTAGTTTTGTTACCCATTGAACGGGAATAGTTGTTTCAAAGACAAGAGGATCTAATACTTCCAAATGGAGCAGTGGACTACCTGAGGTGGCTAAATCACCTTTATCTATAAGACGTTTTACAATACGTGCATTCTCTGGTGACTTTATCCGAAGGTAAGGGGTTGCTGCTTTTGTTTCAATTAGTTTTGCTTTTGCTTTAAGCAGGGTACTTTGAGAATGGGCCAATAGAAGTCGGGCTTTTCTTAATTTTTCTTCTGATATCGATTGGACCTTTCTTAATTGTTCAAAGTTATTCACATCTTTTTTTGCATCAGTGACTGTGACCTGAGCTATTTCAATTTCTTTATTAACTTGCTCAATGGATTGTTTGTTTACCACCTCATCAATAACCAGCAGCAATTGATCTTTTTTGACAATATCACCAGCTTCTACAAGGAGCTCTGTAACAACACCATTATACTTACTGCTGATCTCAATATTATTTAAAGCAGCAGTATAGCCAGGGGCAGAATATATTTTAGGGATAAATTGTTCTTTAACGGAAGCAACTTCCGTTTCTGCTTGTGAAAATGATGTAAAGCAACAGATAAGGATAAATAGGGTTAATCGCTGCATTTCAAGCCTCCATTTTTTAAAAGCCCTTCTGTTAATAAAACATAGACATGATGAGCAATCACTTCAGGTTGATTATGTTCTTCACGACCTTCTGGCAAGTACATCCTGATAGGGGTTGTTTCTAAATGGAATAATATTAACCCAACAATAGATATAGCCATTAAATGGGGATCACATTTTGGTGAAATTTCTTTCGCTAAATTCAGTACATTTTGAAACTGTTCTTTGAATACCTGTTCGGCTAGAAGTTGTAGTCTGGAATTATCAGCATCCAAAAGCTCTCGTTGTAATAATAATCTGAAATTAGGATCACCACTCATTAGCTCTGTGAAACGCAGGATAAATAACTTGAGTCTTTCTTCCTTTGTCCCTGGTGTATTATTAACGTCTGTTAATCCTTCTGCTTTATCTGAAAAGGCTCGTTCGATGCTTTTAAGGTATAAAGTCTTTTTATCAGGGAAATGATGATAAAGTGTAGCAATACTGATACCTACTGCTTTTGAAACATGACGTATAGAAACACCAGAAAATCCATTCTTAGCAAATAAGGGAATTGATTCATTCAAAATTGCAGTGATTGCATCTTGTGAAGTTGTAAATTTTGCTTTGGCCATGTAATATTACCCATAGATCGTTCGTTCTATAGATAATACTAGATATAAGTAGTTTGTCAAGTTAGCTAAAGAGAGTGAATGTTTTATATATCTGGAAGATGGCTTAAAATAAGAAGCTCACCAGTTAAAGAATTTCTACCCTAGAATGATTGGAGGTGTTCTGATGAAAAAGGGGAACAATTTTATACTATTTCTGTTTATGTTCCTTCTTCCCGGGTCTATATATTCGTCCAGTTTTGACTGGAACCTGGAAAGGGATGAAAATGGTATCAAGGTATATTTAAAAGAACTCTGGGCCGAAGATATTAAGGCATTTAGGGGTGTTGTGACTATTAATGCTTCGGTGGATAGTCTGCTGGCTGTTATTACGGATATTGATGCCTGTACAGACTGGGTTCAGCATTGTAAGAACCCATTAATGCTTGAGAGAATAAATTTTTCTGAATGTTATCATTATCTGATTCATAATCTGCCATTTCCTGTAGTTGATCGTGATTTTATTCTGTATACAAAAATAAGCCGCGATCCTGCAAGTGGAGCAGTAACTGTTGATTCAGTCTCAAGACCAGATTATTGTCTTCAGCAGCAAATTTCAGACTGTCAATTCATCAAACAATCTTCCCTTGTTCGCGTCAGACATTCTCATGGTTCTTATTTGCTTGAGCCAGTTAAAAAAGGGATCACAAAATTTACCTGGACACAGCACACCAATCCTGGCGGTAATTTACCTGCATGGCTAGTGAATCAAATGATACGAGAAGTGCCTTATCTCACTCTGCAGAGTTTGCGTAAAAAAGTCACTGAAAAAAAATATCAGAAAGCCAGATTAATCCTGGATTCTGAGGGTTCAATAATTGGTAATCAATAAACGTGCCTACCCAAAGGATAGGCACTAAACATTATACTTCCATTTGCTCTGATGCTTCCAAAGCATCATCAACTTCGACACCCAAATAACGAACAGTACTTTCTCATTTACTGTGACCAAGGAGTAGCTGAATTACTCTCAGTTTTTTTGTCTTTTGATAACACAAGCTGGTTAAAAAAATGGGAGGACAACTGCTTAATTATTACTGCTAACATGGCATTCAGCAGCTTGTCCGCTGTAATGCTTGGTTAGTAAAAATGCAGTGGTTAATCTAAAAGAGATTTCGGGTGTTTATAAATAAAATTAAAACGGACTAACCAATATTTTTAATAATGGAGTACAATTTAATGTTAAATAACCCGAAGAGAGTTTATTGAGAGCCATCAGTAAAACTTTAAATTTACCGCTGTCGCTATGAGAACATCAAATATTCATATTAAGATAGCGGAAAACTTTATGTTCTATAAGAGCCCTCAGCAAATAAAACTTTGCCGCTGTTGCTTTGCAAACATAGTTACTATTGCAAATAAGACAGGGGAAAAGTTTTATGTTTAATAAGAGAAAAAAATGATAAAAATTGGCCAGACCTATACCCTTGATGTTGTAAAATTTTTAGATTTCGGTGCTTTTTTAGATGCTGAAGATCTGGGGGAAGTGTTATTACCGCGTCGATACGTGCCGGATTATCTGTCAGAAGATGATTCTATTGAGGTATTTATTTATCTTGACTCAGAAGACCGTCCAGTGGCAACGACCCAAAAACCCAGAGCAAAAGTGGGAGAGTTTGCCTATTTAAATGTTGTGGATACCAATTATGTTGGTGCTTTTCTTGACTGGGGACTGGATAAGGATTTATTGGTTCCTTTTGCGGAACAGCATGTGCCCATGAAAAAAGGGCATTCCTATTTGGTGTATTTATACCTTGATAGAGCCGATGGCCGCATTGTAGCATCTTCTAAAATTGATAAGTTTATTGATGAAGATAAAGCACATGACTTTAAGCCACAGCAGGCGGTTAATCTGATTATTGCCAATAGTACCGAACTGGGCTATAAAGCCATTATTAACCATAGCTATTGGGGAGTTTTGTATAAAGACGAAGTATTTCAGCGACTAAGTTTTGGCCAGTATAAAAAAGGCTTTATTAAATGTATTCGAGATGATGGTAAAATTGATTTAAGTCTTCAGGGTGGTCAGGAAACACGTGATCAATATGCTGATATTATCCTAAGCTATTTAAAAAATAAAAATGGCTTTGCTCCAGTGCATGATAAGTCAAAACCAGAATTAATTTCACAACTATTTGGTATGAGTAAAGGTGCTTTTAAAAAAGCCGTCGGTAGTTTATACAGGCAGAGAATTATTACTATAGAAAAGGATGGTATCCATTTAAATAAGTTGTAGTGGTTCAGACCTGATCTGACAGTTCCCAGTTTTCATAAGTGACTGTAAGGTTAAATTAGTTAATGTGACTAATTTAAATCTTCTTTTATTTCATCCCGACACAGAAACCCAGCAACTATTGTAGTTATTAACAAAACTATAAACATTACCTCTGT
>JADFVK010000129.1 GCA_015222495.1 Pseudomonadota bacterium | reverse complement strand
TCTGCATGTTCTTTTTTATGATCGATAATCTCTGTATATTTATAGGTTTCCATTATTGCTTCTTCATTCCTGAAATGCTCTTCTGCTAATGCAACAAAATCACTAAGATACTTATGTACTTGATTCGCTGAATTACCTGTCGATATACATTTATCTAAAGCATCAAGCAAATCGATTAATTGCTGATGCTCTTTTTCTATAAGTGGATGCATGATTGTTTTCCTACTTTAATTTTGCGCCAAAGCATATTTGTTGTGAGTACTAATTATTATAAAGCTAACAGTTAAATGCATGGAAAGATACATATTTGATAAACCCTATGGGATGACACTACATTAAAACCATAAAAATGAGTTGATATGTGCTTTTATTCTCCACTTTGTCTGAATAAATAGCCATTATATGGGAGGTTGCTCCACCTGCTTTTTTATCTTGGAGTTTTCACACAGTCTGGACCTTTTGCAGTAATTTTAGGGGATGAAGCTATATTGTTTAAATTCTCCATAGCAGCCATTTCCAAGTGTTCAAAATACGATATAAGATGATTTCCTGAATTGTCAACCTGTTATAGTCTCCTAGCAGAGCTGGAGATTACCTATTTTTATTTATTGTTAGTATAATATCTCTAGTTCCAGAGTACGAGATCAGCCAATTAGAGAAGTGCAAACTATGAAGATTACAGCTTTCATCACATTCCTGGCCGTGTTAATAATAAGTGCCAATGCCTCGTGGTCATTTTCTTTGGATGATCAGGAATGGTCTGATCATTCAAATTATGGTTCCGGTACTTATTCCTCTCCTCATCAGTTACGAATCGTGCGGTTTCACGATTTTTATAACTATTATCTTTATATTGAACTTGCGGGTATAAAACCAGAAGAAGTCGACATACAACGTCAAGGACCAGGAATAACTATCCGGCAGATTCGTGGACGGATGAAGGAAAGTGAATCCAGAGATGCTTACAGTTCGTTTCAATCCTACTCCAGCTTTACACGACGTCTAACACTACCACCCGATGCTGAACCGGATGTATCAAAAATGAAACGTAAAAATAAATGGAATTTTATCCGCCTTACGATACCCAAACGAGCCTATCATCCTTAGGATTCAAGATATTAATAATACTGAATATATAATAATTTTATAAAAAAAACAATAAGCTGATATAGGTCATTGAAGAATCAATAAAAAAGAAGAATAATCATGCTTGGGATATAAATAAAACATTGCCATTTTATTGACAGTATTCCTTGCATATACAGAGAGCTAAGAAATTGAATAACGCATTATCTATAAATCGGAAAATATTGATCACTTTAGTGCTGATTGTTGGGGTTGCTTTCGCTGGATTTATGGGATTTTTAATGTACAAGATGGTTTCTCTAATGCAAGAGATGACAGGACATATTTCTGAGATGTCCACAAACATGAGCTCCATATCTCATGTTATTTACAGCATGGGGCAGGATGTACATCTAATGAAGGATGAAATGAGTGATATATCCCTGCGAATTAATATTATGGATGGCCACATGTTCATAATGAACAGAAGCATCTCATCAATTCAGACACGACTAGCAGATAATATGGGGGATATGACAAAAGATATGGATATGATGGTAGGTGATATCCATGGACTGGCAAATTCTATCGGAGTTTTATCCACAGATGTCCATAGCATGAATATACTTATGCACCATATGGGGTATGATATTCACCGAGTCAGTGGCTCATTTACTTCCCCTCCTAGGTTTTTACGCAATATGGTGAATCCCCCATAGTAAGGTCTAATATATTAGAGAAGAAAAATGAACCACGATAAAAAACAAAACCTAATTACCAATTTGATACTCTTGATATCACTCTCCGCTGGTATCCCGGTGTGGGCACAAGAGCCAAATCTTGATGAATTTACCAAACAGAGCCGTAGAGTTGCTGCCAATTTCTCTGCCACTATAATCCGGAAATGTGAGCTCGAGGTTCAAAGCATTGGTCTGTATGCGGCGACGGAAGTATGTAGAATTACTGCTCCACAAATATATTATGAATTTTCAGTTAAAAATAATATCGTTCTTAACCTTGTTAGCCTTAATCCACGCAATATTATTACCGGTCATGCAGATGCCTGGGAACAGGCTGGGCTGCAGAAAATGCAGAAAATGCTAAAAAATGGCCATCAACCGAAAGAGGTAGAAATTGTTGAACTGGTTCAGGAACCGGCAAAGACATACTATCGTTATATGAGCCCTATGATTGCTACTCCTTTTTGCCTGAAATGCCACGGTACAGAAAAAGATATAGCTGAAGAAGCAGTCAGCTCAATCAAGTCATTTTACCCGAATGATAAATCCATTGGTTATCGTCTGGGTGATTTGATTGGAGCGATTTCTATCAAAAAAGCATATGCTCCTTCAGGCGATAAATAGACAGTATTTACACATATTGACAGATAATTTCTCTGTATTGATGAGTGGAGAGTAATAAGTGTTAAATATTAAATGTGAAAATTGTGGCAAAGATATTTCCAGTGAGGCCTCGTCTTGCCCAGCGTGCGGACACCCTAATTCTAAGGGCTATTGTTTATCAATTGGCCAGCAATTTCTCTTTTTAATAATTGCTATAGGTATTCTCTGGGCAGTAGTGATGGGGCTGGAGATACATTTTGAGAATAAAAAAGTTGATGTTTATGAGCAGGTAGCCTCAGATGCAGTTGAGCAATACAATATCGTTAAACAATCAGGAGAACATGCTAAAATTTGCCTTCATGCACGGATAGTTACTGCTGCATATCTTCAAACAAATGATAAAGCTAAAATCCAACATTGGAAAGCAATTGAAGAAGACGAATGCAGAATGTAAAACTTCTACCTCCAATGTTTGCATTAAATCAGGTAAAATTCTCTTTACTGATAAAGACATAGCATAGTATTATTAATTGAGATGGATCATTATAAGTACCTATAAACAAGACTATATTTGCAAAATATAGTCTTAGATATTGTCTTAAAAAAGAAACATATTACAGAATGCGACCTAGATATATATTGAGTGTCATTCGGGGGAGTTCACATTAATGACAGATGCTGTTATGAACAAATCAGCTCAATATAACCTGATGGTCATTACTGATAAAATACTGCAAGTCGACCTATATAATGACTGGACGAATGCACAGTCTCTTCCCTCCATTGAAGCATTTATCCATCAAATAGAATTATCCCCTAAGATTCAAAGAATCATCTTTAATACTAAAAATCTAGGACAATGGGATTCACTGTTAATATTATTTATTAACGAGATTATAAATACCGCAAAAGTAAAAGGCATACAAAATGAATATTCCTCTCTGCCTGATGAGGTGCAGGGATTAGTAAAACTCGCTCATAAAGTACCCGTACAACAGACGGCAAGCGCTTCAAAAACCAGGAGTAGTTTTCCAACTCGGTTGGGTGAAAACATGATTCTTTTTTTCAATCATGTTGTTAATCTGATACATTTTTTTATAGAAGTAATCAGTGCACTGGGCAACTTTTTTATGGGCAAGGCACATTATCGTCAACGTGATCTGGTCTGGTTTATTCAGGATACAGGAGTTAAAGCATTACCTGTAGTAAGCTTGATCAGTATTCTAATGGGGATAGTTCTGGCCTTTCTTGCTGCTATGCAACTGGCACTTCTTGGAGTAGAAATTTACACCAGCAACCTGGTTGCTGTGGGAATGACACGAGAGATGGCCCCTCTGATGACAGCCATTATAATGGCTGGCAGAACGGGTGCTTCTTTTTCTGCTCAACTAGGTACTATGCAGGTCAATGACGAAATAGATGCCTTCAAAACACTGGGTATTTCACCCATTGAATTTCTGGTATTGCCGCGTATGCTGGCACTGATTCTTATGCTGCCCATATTGACTATTTATGCTGATCTGCTTGGTATCATTGGAGGACTGCTGGTTAGTACTAATATGTTTGATTTTTCTCTTACTCAAGCTATTCATCAAACAGCACAGTCCATTGGACTGATTGATATTTTTATCGGACTTTTCAAAGCTATAGTCTTTGCTTTTCTTATTGCAATGTCAGGATGTTATTATGGCATTAATTGTGGTCGTTCTTCTGCTTCTGTTGGTATTGCCACAACTAATGCAGTAGTTATGTCCATTGTCAGCATTGTGATTGCTGACTCAATTATCACAGTCATTAGTACTCTTATCTGGAAGATTAGTATTGTCAATTAAACCACATTATAAAATACCGCACATTGAGGTGAAAGGCCTGACGATGGCCTATGGTGATTCGATTATCCAGCAAGATCTCAATTTTACCATTTATCATGGAGATATTTTTATTATTATGGGTTTAAGCGGATGTGGTAAAAGCACATTGTTAAGACATATGGTTGGACTTATTCAGCCCACGAAAGGTGATATTTTTTATAATGGTGAAAGTTTCTGGAATGCTGATGAAATACAACAAAAAAATATCATGAAAAAATTTGGTATTGCATACCAAAGTGGTGCTTTGTGGAGTTCCTTGACTCTGGAAGAAAATGTTGCTTTACCGCTTGAAGAATATACCAATCATGATACTAATACCATAAAAGCATTATGTTCATTAAAATTAGCCCAGGTTGGGCTGTCAGGTTTTGAAGAATTTTATCCGGCAGAGATCAGTGGCGGGATGAAAAAAAGAGTAGGACTTGCCCGGGCAATGGCTCTTGACCCAGATATATTATTTTTTGATGAACCTTCAGCTGGTTTGGACCCTATAAGTGCTTATCTATTGGATGAATTAATTGTTAATATTCGTGATAATCTTAATTCCACCATTGTTATAGTTACTCATGAGCTGGCCAGCATTAATAATATTGCCAATAATTCTGTTTTCCTTGACCTTGTTACTAAAACACAAATTTCTACGGGTGATCCGAAAATTTTATTGCAGGAATCAAAAGATCCCAGAATAATTGATTTTCTCACCCGGGGGAAGGGTGTACAAAATATTAAGAGTAACTGTTAATGAAAAATAACAAAACAAATCCAGCATTGATCGGTTCATTTATTCTGGTTTCTGTAGGGTTAATGAGCGTAATAATCCTGTATTATTCGGCTAATTTATTTTCTAACAATAAACAAACGTATAACATTATGCTTCGTACCAATACTGCTGGTTTGGATATAGGTTCACCCGTAGTATTACAAGGGGTGAAAATAGGTAAAGTCACAAATATTATTGTGGGTTTTAACAAGAATCTCGATCAATTTGAAGTACAGGTTAGCATTATCATTGATAGAAACAAGGTCAGATGGCCTAAAGGTATACCACAAGCCGATCATAATGAACTTAGAAGTTCACTGATTGATAGAGGTCTTAGAGCTAAACTTGCAATGCATAATCTTATTACCGGAAAATTAATGATTCAGATTGATTTTCACCTTGGAACCAAGTTAGTTTTAGCTGGGCTTGAAAATGAAATTCCAAGCATTCCATCAAGTAGTTTAAATAAGCTTATGGAAGATATTGCTGCACTGGATATCAAAAAAATTAATAACAGAATCATAAAACTCTCTGATGGACTGGAACGCTTGCTCACAAATGCTCACGAACTGATCAAGGGAATGGATCGAATTTTCAATGATGGAAAAACACAAATAATTAAAGATAAGTTATTAGTCACTTTAAAAGATATTGACATTACCGTTAATGAATTAAATCAACAAATTAAACCCTTAACGAGTAATCTAAATAACGTTATTATCGATACACAACAACTAATCAGAAGAGTAGATTCAAAAGTTGATGTGATAACTCAAAGTGTATTATATGCAGGAAATGAAGTGGGTGATTTGGCCAGTTTGCTGAAAAAAGATATTATCCCACTTTTAGATAGTTTAAAAATTGCTGTTACTGATGTTGAATCTATGATTCAAAAAGGTTCCCCTTTACGTGTTGAATTAGTCAAGACTCTAAGAAATATTAGTAAGGCAACACTTTCTCTTAAGGAATTTGCCAATTATCTGGAACGCCATCCAGAAGCTCTCCTTAAAGGTAAAAGGTAAAAGGTAAAAAAGCCATGAATAAAATATCATTGAATAGTTTATCAGTATGTTTTTTAATTTTTATCTTCTTCAGTAGTGGCTGCTCTTTTGTTTCTAAACCTGCTAATTTTTATTTATTAACCCCCATTGCTGATAATAATGATAAGAGTTTTACAAAAGAAAACTGGATAATTGGTGTGGGTCCAATAGCTTTAACAGAACATCTGCAACGTAAACAAATTATAAGTCATGCTCATATCAATCAACTGAAAATAGAAGAGTTTGAACGTTGGGCAGGTGAACTTGATAATAATATAAGCTCTGTCATTAGTGAAAACTTGGGCACATTAATGAATACAAAAGTGATACTTATTTATCCATGGAATGAGACAATAAATTTAGATTACCAAGTTGAAATTAATATTCGCTATTTTTCAGTTGATGAAAATAATAATGTTAAATTGATTGCCGTTTGGAGCATTTTGGATACTAAAAATAATAAATTATTTTATATTAAACGTAGTGAAATTATTAGTCCTGTTATGGGGCATACAATAAATGATCAAATTAATGCTCAAAACCAGGCATTGTTGGAATTAAGCAAAAATATTGCCAATCAGTTTGTTAATGAAGAGTAGCCGTTCATTTCTTTATATGATGTTTTGTTCCTATAACAAAAAAATCATGTTCACTTTTCTTGATCTATCATGGTGTTATATTTTTCATTAAACGGCGTGGATGCGTAAAAGTGCGGGTTCCATAATTAATATCTCGAGACATCCCACCCATAATATTCCGCATAGTATTCATATCAAATGACATCTGCTGTTTATGATTGCTGTCATAGGTAGGTGATTTTGAGTATTTCTGAAGTATATATATGATTTTATTGCATTTTAAATTGTCCACTTTTTCAATTTCTATGGAATATTAGGAGTCTCTAAAATACAGCTATGGGACGGACAATGCCATTAACTTAAGGATTTATCCGAGCATTTTATAAGCCATATTGTATTTAGCTCTACTTCTGTTGGCTCG
>JADFVK010000128.1 GCA_015222495.1 Pseudomonadota bacterium | reverse complement strand
TTTAAAATTTAATTCAAATAAAAACCACTCTATTTGCAGCTTATCATAGACAGAATTTCTGTATTTTTGTAAAATCACAGGGTTAAATTTCACGACGGGGTGCTTAGCACTCTTTTTGCGTATCTGGGTTCTATAAATTAGCACTTAATATGTAAATAAATTAATAGGAAAATGGTAACAATTATGCTTAAAGCACCTGCAATATTAGCTTTGGAAGATGGTACGGTGTTTTATGGTAAGGCCATAGGTGCCATAGGAGAAACCGTTGGTGAGGTAGTTTTTAATACTTCCATGACGGGTTATCAGGAAATCTTAACGGATCCTTCTTATAAAGAACAAATTGTTACTTTAACTTATCCCCATATTGGTAATGTCGGTACCAACTCAGGTGATGAGGAATCGGATAGTATTATGGCCAGAGGTCTGGTGATTCGTGATCTGCCGCGTTTAATGTCCAGCTGGCGTGGTGAGATGTCATTATCAGATTATTTGATTAAGCATAAAATTGTGGCGATTGCGGATATTGATACGCGTAAATTAACCAGAATTTTACGTGACAAGGGTGCCCAAAAGGGTGCTATTGTTGCGAAAGAAGAACTAGAACAGATTATAGAAGCTGATGCTATAGCCTCTGCTCAGGCTTTTCCAGGTTTAAAGGGAATGGATTTAGCAAAAGTGGTCACAACGAAAGAAAACTATGAATGGCAGGAAGGTTCCTGGTCGCTCAGTACTAATGCAACTGAAGTTGCAACGGACTTAGCCTATCATGTTGTTGCCTACGATTACGGTGTAAAGAAAAATATTTTAAGAATGCTGGTGGATAGAGGTTGTAAAGTCACTGTTGTTCCAGCACAGACTAAGGCTGCTGATGTTTTAGCCATGAATCCCGACGGTATCTTTTTATCCAATGGACCGGGTGATCCGGAGCCTTGTGATTATGCTATTGAGGCGATTTCTGAAATATTAGAAACTTCAAAGCCAGTCTTTGGTATTTGTCTGGGACATCAATTATTATCCCTGGCCAGTGGTGCTAAAACAGTAAAAATGAAGTTCGGACATCATGGCGGTAATCATCCGGTCAGTAATTTAGCAACCAAAGAAGTGATGATCACCAGTCAGAATCATGGTTTTGCAGTGGACGAAAGCAGCTTGCCTGATAATCTGACCGCGACACATAAATCTTTATTTGATGGTTCTCTGCAAGGTGTACATAGAACGGATAAACCGGCGTTTAGTTTTCAGGGACATCCTGAAGCGAGTCCGGGACCGCATGATGTGGCACCTTTGTTTGATCATTTTATTGAGTTAATTGAAGAGCAAAAGAAATAGAGAGAATTAATTGTACTTATTAGTGGGAGTAATCCGTACTAAGGCTATGTAAGTTCATCTTTCTGGGGACGCTGTGGATACGTCCATGTAAGCTTAACTGTAGCGTCCATGCTACAGACACCCCAGAAAGACGAACCCACATACCCTCATTACTCACCGTGATATAGGTTTCATTGGTGCTGTCCCAGAGCAAAAGATCACACGATCTAAGTCCCTTCCCCCTGTTATTTTAGGGGGAGGTTAGGAGGGGGTGATTTTTTTGTTTTAATCTTTGCTCTGGGACAACACGGTTAAAGTAAAAGTACAAAGTGAGTGTTTGGTGGGTTGGTACGGGCTCATGGGGTTTGTGTAGGCATGGATGCCGGAACTAAGCGTTACATGGATGTACTTGAGCGTCCCCATGAGTCCGTACTGGCCCACCAAACACGGATTATAACCACCAAAAATTTAATATAAACGTATAACTTGTGAGTTAAGAATGCCAAAACGTGATGATATAAAAAGTATTCTGATTATTGGAGCGGGTCCAATTGTCATTGGTCAGGCCTGTGAATTTGATTATTCAGGGGCTCAGGCTTGTAAGGCGCTGAAGGATGAAGGTTATCGGGTGATTCTGGTAAACTCTAATCCGGCCACGATTATGACTGATCCGGAGCTGGCTGACGCCACTTATATTGAGCCGATTCACTGGAAAGTGGTGGCTAATATTATTGAAAAAGAGCGTCCTGATGCTTTACTGCCTACTATGGGTGGTCAAACAGCATTGAACTGTGCTTTGGATTTAGATCGCGAAGGCGTTTTAGCAGAATATAATGTTGAAATGATTGGTGCCGACAAACATGCGATTAACAAAGCAGAAGATCGGGATTTATTTCGCAAGGCAATGATTAAAATTGGCCTTGATATGCCCCTGGCATTTATTGCGCATACTATGGAAGAAGCCGCTGATGTGCAAAAACAATTAGGTGCTTTTCCTATCATTATTCGTCCTTCTTTTACCATGGGCGGCAGTGGTGGTGGTATTGCGTATAATAAAGAAGAGTTTGTTGAGATTTGTGAGCGTGGTCTGGATATGTCACCCACCAATGAATTATTGATTGAAGAATCGATTATTGGTTGGAAAGAGTATGAAATGGAAGTGGTACGTGATACCAATGATAATTGTATTATTATCTGCTCCATTGAAAATTTTGATGCTATGGGGGTACATACGGGAGACTCTATTACGGTTGCACCTGCGCAGACGTTGACAGATAAAGAATATCAAATCATGCGTAATGCTTCTTTGGCAGTATTACGTGAAATTGGTGTTGAGACTGGTGGATCTAATGTTCAGTTTGCAGTGAATCCGGAGAATGGTCGTTTAATTATTATTGAAATGAATCCACGCGTGTCACGTTCTTCTGCTTTGGCTTCCAAGGCGACTGGATTTCCAATTGCTAAAGTTGCTGCAAAACTAGCTGTGGGTTATACCCTGGATGAGCTGGATAATGAAATTACCGGTGGTGCCACTCCTGCTTCTTTTGAGCCGACATTGGACTATGTGGTGACCAAAGTACCGCGTTTTACTTTTGAAAAATTTCCGCAGGCAGATGATACGCTGACCACACAGATGAAGTCGGTAGGTGAGGCAATGTCTATCGGGCGTACTTTTCAGGAGTCTCTGCAAAAAGCATTACGCTCATTAGAAATTGATACCGATGGTTTTACAGAGATGGCCCAGGATCTGGAAGGAGATACTGAGGAGGAGCAAATGGCTTCTTTGCGTCATGCCTTGAAAGTGCCTGGTGCTCATCGTATTTGGTATGTTGGTGATGCCTTCCGTAAGGGATTGTCAATGGATGATATTTATCAATTAACCGGCATTGACCCCTGGTTTTTGGTACAAATTGAAGAATTGATTGAGTTAGAAGAAAGTATCCGTGGGCAAAATGTTTTAGATTTAGGTTCTACTCTTTTATTGGAGCTAAAACGTAAAGGTTTCGCCGATAGCCGTTTAGCTGTTTTATTAAGTACAGATGAAGCAACAGTCAGAAAATATCGACAATCACATAATATTCGCCCGGTATATAAACGGGTTGATTCCTGTGCGGCAGAATTTTCTTCAGATACGGCCTATATGTATTCTACTTATGAAGAAGAATGTGAAGCAGCGGTTACAGATAAAGAAAAAATTATGGTCTTAGGCGGCGGGCCAAACCGTATTGGTCAGGGTATTGAATTTGATTATTGCTGTGTCCATGCAGCTCATGCCTGTCGCGATGATGGTTATGAAACTATTATGGTGAATTGTAATCCAGAAACAGTTTCTACGGATTATGATACTTCTGATCGCCTATATTTTGAGCCATTAACATTGGAAGATGTGTTAGAAATTATTGATCTGGAACAGCCAAAGGGTGTCATTGTGCAATATGGTGGTCAAACACCATTGAAACTGGCTCGAGCTTTAGAAGCTGCAGGGGCTAATATTATTGGCACTTCTCCTGATTCTATTGATTTGGCAGAAGATCGTGAACGTTTTCAGCATATGATTGAAGAACTGGATTTACTGCAGCCGCCTAATCGTATTGCCAGTGATACAGAAACAGCAGTAGTATTGGCTGAAGAGGTAGGTTATCCTCTGGTGGTTCGTCCTTCTTATGTTTTAGGCGGACGTGGTATGGAGATTGTCTATAACGAAGATGAACTGCGTACTTATATGGGAGCTGCGGTTAAAGTCTCTAATGATGCACCGGTTTTACTGGATCGTTTCCTTGATGATGCCGTTGAGGTTGATGTGGATGCCATTTGTGATGGTGAGGATGTTCTGATTGGCGGTATTATGCAGCATATTGAACAGGCCGGAGTTCACTCTGGTGATTCTGCCTGCTCTATTCCGCCTTATAATTTATCACAGGAAATACAGGATCGTCTGCGTGAGCAGACAGCTAAAATGGCCTTAAAACTGGGAGTTATTGGTTTGATGAATACTCAGTTTGCTATTAAGGGTGATGATATTTATATCCTTGAAGTGAATCCTCGTGCCTCGCGTACAGTACCTTTCGTTTCTAAAGCGACAGGTGTTTCTCTGGCCAAGATTGCAGCCTTGTGTATGACAGGAAAGTCTCTAAAAGAGCAGGGACAACTGGTCGAAGCCAAGCCGACTTTTTACTCAGTCAAAGAGTCTGTTTTTCCTTTTATAAAGTTTCCAGGTGTGGATCCCATTCTTGGGCCTGAAATGAAGTCTACCGGGGAAGCCATGGGCTTAGGCAAAACTTTTGGTGAAGCCTTTGGTAAGTCTCAGCTTTCTGCGGGAGTGATATTACCCACAGGTGGTAATGCCTTTGTCAGTGTGCGTGAAGCAGACAAGCCTAAAGTGGCTGAGTTGGTGAAAAAAATTCAATCTCTGGGCTTTAATGTATTAGCAACTCAGGGCACTCATACGCTTTTAGCTGAACAAGGTATTGAAACGACTTTCGTCAATAAGATGAAAGAAGGGCGTCCGCATATTGTAGATATGATTAAAAATGAAGAAATTAATCTGATAGTTAATACCACAGAAGGTAAAAAAGCTATTGAAGATTCTTC
>JADFVK010000127.1 GCA_015222495.1 Pseudomonadota bacterium | reverse complement strand
TAATGGTCTGAGTTCAAACCTCCCCTCAGTAACAGGGGCAAATGAGGAAGTTATATTAGGTGCTATCTGGCAGGCTTAATTTGCCGGATATAAATACGACTTAGGTGACTTACTTATTCTATATTATGAATCTTCCGTAGAGAAAGAAGAACCACAACCACAGGTTGTTGTCGCATTAGGATTACGAATCACAAACTGAGAGCCTTCCAAACCTTCAGTGTAGTCAATTTCTGCACCAACCAGGTATTGAAATGACATTGGATCAATTAATAGTTTAACACCCTGATTTTCCACTTCAGTATCACCATCATTGATGTCTTCATCAAAAGTAAAACCATACTGAAAACCTGAACATCCGCCTCCAGTGACAAAAACACGAAGTTTCAAATTTTCATTTTTTTCTTCTTCAATTAATGATTTTACTTTAAATGCAGCAGCATCTGTAAAATCTAATAAGTTTTCTTCGCTCATACTTTCTCCACTAAAATTACAATTTTCATTTGTTCTAAAATTTCATATATTATTCATTAACCAACCATATTAGTCAACATTTAGTTTTCAGGGTCTTTGTCAGGATTTTCCAGACATGCAGGCATAACTGTACTATCAAGACTCTCTGGTACATCATTTTCTGTCACATGCACAAGCTTTCCATTCACTTCAGCACCATTGGCCATTTCAATTATATTGTAATAAACATTGCCATGGATTCTGGCATTTTTTGCCAGTTCAATATGATTATTTGTATAGATACTACCCTCAACGGTACCATTGATAATTACATTAGGAATTTGTATTTCACCCTGTATATAACCATGCTCATTAATAGTTATCATTGCTGTTTCATCATCATTTGCTGTGACATTACCAATAATTTTACCATCTACCAACAGACCTCCTGAAAAATCCATATCACCGATTATTTTCGTCTCATGACCTATTAACGAATTGATACTTTTACTGACCTTTTTCTTATTGCCCCACATATTTCAAACCCTTTTTTTCATCCCATTTCAAATCAGATAATATTATCGATGATTTTTTCTTTGTTGTTTTTATGTTCACATCAATACCCTGTATCTCAAAACCTTCAGGCAAATTAATGATACCTTCCACTTCAAGAAAATATTTAAAAGAAAATGGAAATGATTTTTGCTGCTTAGTATTCTTCTCAAGCCGTGAAGTCAGAGAAAAGTTAATATCCTTATCTGCTTGCTTACCCTTAAGATTAAAGCTTATTGTACCCTTGGTTTGACTTCTCTTTTTGACTTTTTGTGCAACAATAAACTTGTATTTATATAACTTCTTGCTATTATCAGATTCTTTATCAACAACAGGAACAATTTCAAGGCTTTGTAAATAAACAGCTCCCTTATCTTTAGCCGGTGTGACAATTGCCTTATAAAAGGCCAGCTCTTTTTCCAGCTCCATTATTTTTTGTTTATCAGTATCTAATGTCTTTTTGATAATATTGCAGGCTTCAAGCTCCACTTTATACTTCTTTTCCAACAGAAATATATTATTATCACTGCTTTGCTGAGGTATTTCTTGTTCAATAACAACTATTTTTTCTACTTGTTGAGGAAAATATTTATCTGATAAAGAAGAACGTCCTAACGCAAATGCACCTATAAGCAAAGCACTCAATAGTATGAGTACAAAAATCTTTGTCCCAAACGATTTAACAGGGCTGATACGGGGAACAATAATATGTGTCATAGTTTTTCTATAAAAAGCATTTAAGGCATGAGTGGAACAATATTCAATCCTGACGTTTCATCAAGATCAAAGGTGATATTCATATTTTGCACTGCCTGACCCGCTGCTCCTTTAACCAGATTATCAATCACAGAAAGGACGACAATAGTGTCATTATTTTGTGGTTTATGAATGGCAATACGACAGATATTAGCACCTTTTACAGTCCTGGTTTCCGGATGAGATCCTTGCGGCATCACATCAACAAAGGGTTCATCTGCATAGCGTTGTTCAAATAATGTCTGTAAATCAGCTGCATCTGTTTCACTACCACGGGTTTTAGCATATAGAGTAGCATGAATACCTCGAATCATTGGTGTTAAGTGAGGCACAAAAGTAAGGTCTACTTCATTGTTATTTGCATCAGCCAAACCCTGCTTAATTTCCGGCAGGTGTCTATGACCAGGCACAGCATAGGCTTTAAAACTTTCTCCTGCTTCACATAATAAAGTCCCCACATTAGCACCGCGCCCGGCACCACTTACTGCAGATTTACAGTCAGCAACTAAAAAGCTTGTATTAATTAATTGATTTTCAATCAGCGGTAAAAAGCCTAATTGCACAGCAGTGGGATAACAACCCGGATTTGCTATTAAACGTGCCTGCTTAATTGCTTCGCGATTAATTTCCGGTAAACCATAAACTGCTTGCTCTACATAATCAGCACAGGCATGCTCCATTCCATACCATTGTGACCAGACATCAAGATCTTTAATTCTAAAATCTGCTGCCAGATCAATAACTTTAACGCCAGCCTCAATTAACTCCGGTACCATTTTCATCGCCACACCATTAGGCGTCGCAAAAAAGACTAAATCACAGTTTTTTAATTTTTTTACGTCCGGCACAGAAAAAGCAATACTCAGATAATTGCGTAAATTTGGAAAGAGATCACTGACCGCAAGCCCGGCTTCTGAACGAGAAGTAATGATTTCCAGTGAAACATGAGGATGATTCGCTAATAATCTTAATAACTCAACTCCGGTATATCCCGTACCACCAACAATACCCACTTTTATTTTTAACACTTTTCTTATCCTGTTTTTGTCCAAAGCAATAACAAGTAAACTATCTATAGAAATTTACCTGAATTAACCATTATAATACAGGATTAGTTAGAGTACTAAATAAATTTAATATGAACTAATCATGGACTTTAGATGAAAAAGAAAGATTTATCTGTTTTAGGCTTTATTGCAATATTAGCTGGTCTATTAGCTTACTTATGGTTTGCTCCTGCTGGGCAATCTCCAGCGCCCAATGCCAATTTTAAAGATTTACAGGGTAATACCTTTAGTCTTGCTCAACTAAAGGGAAAACCTCTTATTATTAACTTCTGGGCAACTACCTGCCCCGGCTGTGTTCTGGAAATGCCTGCTTTGGTTGAATTGTCTCAGAAATATGCAGCAAAGAACCTGCAAATTATTGGCGTAGCTATGGATTATGATCCCATCTCACAGGTAAAAGAAATGGTTCGACAAAAAAATATCAGCTATACCATCGTATCTGACGTTAATGGTGGAATAGCTCAAGCATTTGGCAATGTATCTCTCACACCAACCACCTTTTTTATCACTAAGGAAGGTCTGATTTATAGACATAAACTAGGTGAAATGAGCCATTCTGAAATAGAAACAACAATTCAAAGTATTCTTTAAAAGGATTTTATATGTTATGGGTTAAGGCTTTTCATGTTATTTTTATGGTGACCTGGTTCGCCGCATTATTTTATCTCCCCAGACTCTTTGTCTATCATGCCAGCAGCAATGATGAACTCAGTAATGAGCGTTTTAAAATTATGGAAAGTAAGTTATTTTACGGCATCATGACACCATCTGCTATTGCCACCAGCATATTAGGTTTATGGTTGATATATGATTATGCCTGGGGCTGGCTGGTCGGTTTTTCTATGCTCTGGCTGCATATAAAGCTTCTTTTGGTAGTCTTACTTTATATCTATCACTGGTATTGCTGGAAATTACTCAAATTATTCAGAGATGACATCAATCCACATAGTCATGTCTATTATCGCTGGTTTAATGAAATTCCTGTTTTTATGTTAGTCGGCATTATCATATTGGTCATTGTTAAACCCATATGAGTAAATCAACACATCCAATAGTACTCTGCTTCTCAGGTAATGACCCAACAGGCGGTGCAGGTATACAAGCGGATATAGAAGCAATTGCAAGTATGGGAGCACATGCTGCACCGGTCATTACTGCCTTAACAGTACAAGATACTATCAATGTTAAATCATTTAGTGTCACAAGGGCATCACTGCTATTGGAACAAGCACGTGCTGTGTTACAGGATATGCCGATTGCTGCATTTAAAGTCGGCATGATTGGCAGCATTGAAAATATCGAAGCCATTCATAGTATTTTACGAGACTATAAAGAAATTCCCGTGATTATCGATCCGATTATCAGTGCTGGCGGTGGCAAGTCTCTTACTTCAAAAGAAATGGCTCTGGCCTATTCTGATTTATTATTTCCTCTGACCAGCCTGATTACACCTAATAGTCATGAAGCACGTCTATTAGCCCCCGGGGCTGACTCTCTGGATGCCTGTGCACAGGAATTAATGGATGATGGCTGTGACTATGTATTAGTCACAGGTGCTCATGAAGGTACTGAAAAAGTCACCAATACTCTCTATGGACAAAAGCAAAAACTACAAGCCTGGCAATGGCAAAGATTGGCTTATAGTTATCATGGCTCAGGCTGCACTTTGACTTCAGCTATTGCTGGCTTAGTTGCTTTAGGCCATAGTATTCCTGAGGCTGTAAAAATTGCTCAGGATTATACCTGGCAAGCATTAAATCACGCTTTTCACTCTGGTATGGGACAACACCATCCTGATAGGCTTTTTAAAATACGGAACAAACTTGATTGATTTAAACAAAAGAAAGGCCAGTCAAATCCAGGGACTTTATGCCATTACTGATCCACTATTAATTACAGATAAGTTATTATTTTCCAGTATAGAGTCTGCTATTCTTGGTGGTGCTAAAATTATCCAATACCGTAATAAACTTGCTACAGAAGCAACACAATATGAACAGGCTCTGCAATTAAGCAAGCTTTGTCAGCAGCATCAGGTAAGCTTTATTATTAATGATGATCCCACCCTGGCAAAGGCAGTAAATGCTGATGGTGTTCATCTTGGTCAGGACGATAAAAAAATAGCAGATGCTCGAAAAATACTAGGAGAGCAAGCTATCATTGGTGTTTCCTGTTATAACCAGATAAGTAATGCACAACATGCTATTGAACAAGGTGCTGACTATATTGCATTTGGTCGTTTTTTTCCTTCAAATACAAAACCCCATACAATACAAGCTGACTTACAGCTACTGGAGCAAGCCAGGCAACAGCTTTCTATACCAATTGTTGCCATTGGCGGCATCACTCTTGATAATGCATCTAAAGTAATAAAAAAAGGTGCTGATGCAATTGCCGTCATTCATTCCTTGTTTCATGATACACAAGAAATATATAATACAGCCAAAGCCTATCAGGCTCACTTTAAAAAAATTTAACCCAAAATTATTAGTTATAGGATATTCACCATTATGAGTCGTTCACATGATCTTTTTCAACAAGCCCAAAAAACCATTCCAGGTGGAGTAAATTCTCCAGTCAGAGCCTTTAAAGGGGTTGGTGGTGATCCTATATTTTTTAAAAAAGGTGAAGGGGCTTATCTTTATGATGAAGATGATAAACGCTATATCGATTATGTAGCCTCCTGGGGGCCGATGATTATGGGTCATGCTCATCCCAAAGTGGTTAAAGCTGTACAGGATGCTGCAGCTCATGGCTTAGGTTTTGGTGCTCCCACACAGATTGAAACTGAAATGGCAGAGCTGGTATGTAAATTAGTCCCCTCCATTGAAATGGTACGTATGGTGAGTTCAGGTACCGAAGCCACAATGAGTGCCATTCGCCTGGCCCGCGGCTATACCGGTAGAGATAAAATTGTTAAATTTGAAGGCTGTTATCATGGCCATTCAGATTCATTATTAGTTAAAGCCGGTTCTGGTGCTCTTACCTTTGGTGTACCTTCTTCTCCTGGAGTTCCTGCTTCTTTATCCGAGCATACTATTACCCTAACTTATAATGATAGTGAGCAGGTTAAAGAAGTTTTTGCTGATATCGGTGATCAAATTGCCGCTATTATTGTTGAACCTGTTGCCGGCAATATGAATTGTATTCCTCCTGTTGAAGGTTTTCTGGAAACATTAAGAGAGGTTTGTGACCAATCCGGCAGTGTATTGATTTTTGATGAAGTCATGACGGGGTTTCGTGTTGCCATTGGTGGTGCTCAAAGTCATTATGGTGTTACACCGGATCTCACCACTTTGGGTAAAGTCATTGGCGGCGGCTTACCTGTAGGTGCCTTTGGCGGTAAAAAAGAAATTATGCAGGAAATCTCTCCCTTAGGCCCGGTTTATCAGGCTGGTACCTTATCCGGTAACCCATTATCTATGGCCGCCGGCTTACAAACTCTGACTTTAGCCTCTACAGAAAACATTCACGAACAATTGGATAGTAAGGCAAAACGACTGGTAAATGGTATTGTTGCCAAAGCAAAAGACGCCGGTATTGCGATGACATCCAACCAGGTGGGAGGAATGTTTGGCCTATTCTTTAGTTCTGAGGATAAAATTACCAGTTTTGCTCAGGTCACTGCAAGTGATCAGGAACAATTTAAAAAGTTCTATCATGGGATGCTTGAAGAAGGAATCTACCTGGCACCTTCAGCATTTGAAGCTGGTTTTGTCTCTGCTGCTCATACTAATGATGATATTGATGCAACTATTGCTGCGGCAGCACGAGTATTCAGAAAAATGACGACATCAAACTAGAATATAAACAAAGAGAAAACAATGAGTAATGGATAATGGATAAAAATAGTGTATCAACAATTAATATCATACGTCCCGATGACTGGCATTTACATGTTCGCAGTGGAGAGAGCCTAAAGTCAGTTGTCCCTTTCACCGCTAGACAATGTGGTCGGGCTATTATTATGCCTAATTTAACGCCACCCATCACTACTACCCAATTAGCAAGAGATTATCAACAAGAAGTTCTCAACGCAACTCCTGAACCGCTGAAAGGTACTAAGAAATTTCAACCATTAATGACTCTTTATTTAACAGATAATACAACTAAAGAAGAAATTCAGGAAGCTTATGATAGCGGTATTGTATTTGCTGTTAAACTTTACCCTGCCGGTGCAACCACTAATTCTGATGCAGGTGTCACCGACATTAAAAAATGTTATCCGGCTTTAGAAAAAATGCAGCTATTGGGACTACCCTTATTAGTCCATGGCGAAGTCACACAATCTGAAATAGATATATTTGATCGGGAAAAATTATTTATTGATAAAGTACTTAATCCCCTCATTAATGATTTTCCTGAATTAAAAATTGTTTTTGAACATATTACCACAGCCGATGCTGCTGACTTTGTTAGTGAAGGCTCAGCTAATATTGCTGCCACTATTACCGCCCATCATTTATTAATGAACCGTAATGATATGCTGGTAGGAGGTATAAAACCTCATCATTATTGTCTGCCGGTATTAAAACGTGAACAACATCGCCTGGCTCTACTTCAAGCTGCCAGTTCCGATAATATTAAGTTTTTTATGGGTACTGATAGCGCACCTCATAGTCAAAATAATAAAGAAAATAGTTGTGGCTGCGCCGGTATGTTTACAGCCTTTGCCGCCATTGAACTTTATGCAGAAGCATTCGAGCAAGCTAAAGCACTGGATCAACTTGAAAAGTTTTCCAGTTTAAATGGACCACAGTTTTACGGTCTTGACATCAATACTGATACAATTACTCTAAAGCGTGAATCCTGGGTAGTACCGGAGCATTATCCTCTAGACGATGGCTATGTCATACCACTTAGAGCAGGTCAAACCATCCATTGGAAAATAGAGATCTAACAAGAAGCTTTTAGCCAACTTTAAGAGATATAAGTATGTCAAAAAATAATAGTCAAACCCAAAAAGAAAAAGATGCTATAGGTATTGCTGCCCGTTTCAGAACATTTTTACCTGTCGTGATTGATGTTGAAACAGCAGGGTTTAATCACAAAACAGATGCTTTACTTGAAGTAGCTGCCACTCTATTACGCATGAATGAAGCCGGTGATCTGGAATGTCATGAAACCTATGCCTATAATATTGAGCCTTTCAAAGGTGCCAACCTGGATGAGTCTGCTCTGAAGTTTACCGGCATTAATCCTTACAATCCATTTAGGATGAATCAGGCTGAAGACTTTGCTCTGAGAGAAATTTTTAAACCTATACGTAGTGAAGTTAAAGCCACAGGCTGTAGTCGGGCAATTTTAGTTGGACATAATCCTACCTTTGATCTTAATTTTCTTAATGCAGCAGTCGAACGTTGTAAGATTAAACGTAACCCCTTTCATAAGTTTAGTACCTTTGATACAGCAACTTTAGGGGGCTTGGCCTTTGGTCAGACCGTGTTATCCCGTGCCTGCCAGGCTTCAGGAATGGAATGGGATGATGATGCTGCACATTCTGCAAAATATGATACAGAACAAACAGCAGAACTATTTTGTAAAATTATTAACCGCTGGCATCATTTAGAGAAACTTGAGTCTTAAGTAGTTTTCTTCAAAAGCACCACATCCTTATCTGCAATGACTAAAGTTGCTTGCCAGAATTGAGCAAGCCATTGGAATGTCTCTTCCGAAAAGAAACAAATATGAGTGGGATCATTTTTATAATGCCAGTGAGCAAAAGCATTTTTATCAATAACACGCTTAGTCATAATCCCTAAAGTGCCATTCGGTTTTAGACAGGACCAGATTCTATTGAGTTCTTCTCCTGGTTGATGGCAATGCTCCATCACTTCTGATGTACTGATAAAATTATAGCTTTGCTGAAAACATGCCATATCAGGTGCATATAGGGGATCATAAATAGCCATTTTATGACCGATTTCTGTAAACATTACTGATAGTGTAGGTCCTGGACCACAACCAAAATCAAGTCCATGACTATGTGGCTCAATACTTTCTGATAAAGGCAGAAAAATACGACTCAGAAAGCGACGATAAAATATGTCATCAGGACTGTTTTCATGCTTGTCATAAAAATCTTTTTGCTCAAACAGGCTGAGTCTCTGATGAGGAGGAATAAAAACTAATTGACAGTTGGAACAACGATAATAATCTCTTTTATCCTGAAAAAAAAGAGTATGTTCAGATGATTGACAAAGAGGACAATTCAAACTCTAATCTTCATCAGATTCTTTATCATATTTATGCTGTTCAGCATGCTTAATTGTAGAGTATTTTTCCATATTAGTTTGAATTTTATAATTAATTGAATTCTTAGGGTATTGTTTCTTACTATTTAGCTTACCAGCCTTCATTCCCATTAATAGGCTTAGGGCATCATCTACATGTTCAATACTATAAATAGTAAACATTTTATTTTTTACCGCTTCAAGTACTTCTTCCTTAAGCATCAGATTAACAATATTACTTTTAGGAATTAAAACTCCCTGCTGACCAGTTAAACCTCGAAGCTTACAAATATCAAAAAAACCTTCAATTTTTTCATTGACACCACCAATCGCCTGAACTTCCCCTAATTGATTCACCGAACCCGTCAAAGCGATTGATTGTTTAACCGGTATTTCTGAAACAGCAGACAATAAAGCACACAGCTCTGCCACTGAAGCACTATCACCATCGACCTGTCCATAGGATTGCTCAAAAGTCAGATTGGCATCTAAAGACAGCATACAGGCTTTAGCATAATGATGTCCCAGATAAGAAGATAAAATCATTACTCCCTTACTATGAATATCACCACCAAGATCCACTTCTCGCTCAATATCAACGATATGTCCATCACCCACTCTTACTGTTGCTGTAATTCTGGATGGCTGGCCAAAGGCAAATTCACCAATTTGCAATACTGATAAGGCATTCACCTGCCCTACTTTGGTATTATCCGTATCAATTAATATCGTGCCTTTAATTATTTCTTCATATAAGCTATCCCGATACTGATCCATACGATAAATTCGTGCCTGAATAGAGCAATTGATATCTTCCAGAGTGATATTGCTTTCTTTATGACTACTTTTTTGCTGATAATATTGTGCTTCAAGAATGAGATCTCTGAGCTCACCCATATGTAATGAAATTTTATCTCCATGATCCACTAACCTGGAGCTCTGTTCAATAATACGTTCTACTGCTGAGCATTCAATGGGAGAAACTTTTTCCTGGCGCTGCACATCGGCAATTAAACGTGCATATTGGATAGTCATCTCATCATTGCGATCCATTTCTTCTGAAAAATCCACATTGACTTTAAATAACTTATTGAATTCCGTGTCATTTTTCTTTAATAAGTGATAAATATGGCGATCACCGATTAACACAATTTTAATTTTTAAAGGAATAGGAGCGGGTTCAAGTGTCACATTTCTGGAAAAGCTATGCAGTTCATCCAGCGGCTCTATAGAAATACTGGATGATTTAATGGCACGTTTTAAGCCCTCCCAGGCATAAGGATTCACCAGAATTTTTTCTGCATCAATTAATAAATAGCCATCATTCGCCTTATGCAATGAACCTGGCTTAATCAAGGTAAAAGCCGTCAATAAGTTACCCAGACCTAAGGCATCATCAGCCTTATGCTGTTCATTTTCTCTGGGATTATAATAAGCCAGATGTTCAATACGCCCGATCAAATTAGAATAGGTAGGATTATCTTCAAAAACGATCGGCATATCATCTGAGTCAGAATTATCCACTAAGACATTGACCAGATAGCGATGAAAACTCGCTGTTTTACTAATATGTTTGCGTTTTTTACCATTATCTTTGGACTGTACATCTTCTTCATAAAACTCTTCCAGATGATTGATAATATCATCCTTAACAGCCGTAAAATACTGAATAACTAATTCAAATTGTTCAAAATCTTTAAATAAATCTTCCATGGCTGAATCAACCAGCTGGGTAACAATATCTTTATCCAAAGCATCTAATTGCTCTTTTCCCTCTTGCTCCCATAATGGTACCTGGACTAGAGTTTCCTGTAATAATTCCTGGTACTTATCAATTTTTTTATTAAATTCTTTTTGTGTCTTTTTGGGTAGTTTTTTAAAACTGTCCAAATTACTGATTTTTCCCGCAACGATGGCAGATAAGGTATAACCACTAGGGGTGCGAATCACCGCTACTTTTGCTTTTTTTGCCTGATCAATTAAATCATTGAGTGCCTTATCACCGCGTTCATTAATACTACTTTCAATTGCCTGTATCTGTGAGGTATATTCTTCACTTTGAAAAGCTGCTGTAATCAAGGAGGATATCAGTTTAACTAACTTTTCCATAGCCTCGCTTAAAGGCTTAGCAGTGCCTATGGGCAGTTGCAGAAAACGCGGGTGCTGCGGATCATCAAAATTGTTAACATAACACCAGTCATAGGGTTTTTTACAATTAACATAGTGTTTTTTAAGCAGTTTTTTAATCAGCGCAGTTTTACCAATACCTTCAGAACCAAGGATAAATAAGTTATAGCCCTTATGATCCATTCCCATACCAAACTCAATAGCAGAAAGTGCCCGCTCCTGACCAATAATTTCATTCAGTTGAGGCAAATCTTCCGTAGTCTTAAAATTCAGGTTTTTAAGATCACATTTTTTATATAATTGCTCCAAAGACAAAACGGAGTGTGATAGGCTATCAGATGTATTGGTCATTCGTGTATAATCCTGCAGGAATCCAAATAGTATAAATTAGATAAAAAGAGTATATTAATCAGCATGGCAAAGAAAAATTTCAAAAGACAATCTTCTTTTCAATCGGATGATGAAACTGATGAGCATTATATCAGTAAATCACAGGCAAAGCGCGATGTTGAAGAATTACAAAAATTAGGTGGGAAACTGGTTAAACTATCCAAATCTATTTTAGAGAGCTTTGAACTGGATGAAAAACTAATGGATGCCCTATTACTGGCACAAAATATTAATAGTAATAGTGCCACACGGCGTCAGGCACAGTTGATTGGTAAATTAATGCGTGAATCTGACTCTGAAAAAATACGCCAGAAATATGAGCGCTATCAAAATCAGGCAGTGGAAGCCAATGCCCATTTTCATAAACTGGAAAGTTATAGAGATCAATTACTATCCCGGGGTGATTCAGCTATTAATCAATTATTAAATAATTACCCCGACCTGGATCGTTCCAGATTAAGACAATTACAAAGAAATGCAATAAAAGAAACTGAACTTAAGAAACCACCAAAAAGTGCACGACAGATCTTTCAATATCTGAAGGAAGCCATTCCCGAGCAATAACTCAACAACTATAGACTGAAAGTCCGTAGGTTGAAATAGGACTAAAAACCCTCAAAGTAAAAATCACCCCCTCCTAACCTCCCCCTATAAAAGACTAGGGGGAAGGTTGGGAGGGGGGTTACTAGCGTACTGAGACAATAAAATAATAGCAGAACTACATTGCTCGTTATGAAATAATAACAATACCAGATTTCACAAAGTCAGCCTGACTGCTGGATTGTGCGGCGTCTTCCATATCATTCAATAATTTAAACATTATTAATCCCCTTTAATTGAAACTAA
Organism: Pseudomonadota bacterium; assembly: GCA_015222495.1. Taxonomy (GTDB): domain Bacteria; phylum Pseudomonadota; class Gammaproteobacteria; order GRL18; family GRL18; genus GRL18. Next base: position 12,836 of record JADFVK010000127.1, on the reverse strand, counting down.
TCCATTAAGATTTTTTTGCTGCCTTAAGTGCATTAACACCTTTTCTACGCTGTGCATAAATAATTGCTAGCTCTTTTTTTATTTTTTGGCGGTTTTTATCATTTTTCTCATTCTCAAATTTTTTCTTAAGTACTCTTTCTTTTTTCTTAAGTTTTTTTAAAATATCAGTAAAACATTCCACATGTTTGTGCTGTTTACTCTTGCCAGCAGATAAATAACGTTCCACTATTTTTAATAATTTTGGTGCTTTCATGTTATTTTATTCCCAAAAGTTTATACAAATTATCCATTATTTTGTGATGCTATGATTTCTTCCATTTCATCTTTATCCAGAACTAGACTACGTTCTGCTTCTTTCATATCCAGATCTCCCTTAGCAAATAAAACTTCTCCCATTTGCATCAATTTATCAGCTACATGATAGGCATAGGCTAAATCATTGATCAGGGAAGTCGCCATTGGGGCAGTAATACTATCATTATGAATCAACTCTTCTAAAGTCTCATTGGCTTTTTTATCGCTGATTTCTAATTCTAATTTCAACTCATCAAGGAAGAGTATATCATCTCCCTCTTTTGCTTCTTCTAAACTGCGTAATACCAGTAAAAGGTTCATTCTAATTTTATTATATTCATCACGTATATATTGATTATCTGATTGCATATACTGACTTAAATTTTTATGCAGGTGTTTAATTTCTTTGATAGCTCTAACAATATCTCTACCGGCACTACGCAATTCAAATAACTCATTACCCTGCTCGGCAGTCATTTGTGTTTGTGCCCTACTAATAAACATCACAATGTCGCTATACAGACCTTTTACATTGCGTTCATATTCTGCATCAATATCAATTGGGATTGGTTTACTAGTATCTCTAATGATTTCATTCAAATCACGCTGAGATTTAATATCATGACGATGTAAATTTAAACCATGGGCAATAATCACAAAAGCATTATCATAGAGGTGCAAAGTTTCTTTACGCACTGACTCTATAGCAGAATCCGGAATACTTTCTGCTGCTTCAGATAAATATTTAGGCGTTGCAACTGAAACAATTTTTTCCGGCATAGCTCGGGTTAAAAACTTAACCAGTTGATCAATAAAGGGAATCATGGCGATAATACCAATAGTATTAAAAATGGTATGAAATACAGCGAGCTTTAAAGTGTAATCATCATGGGCAATCCCTACAAAAGCGGAAAAAGCATCCACGGCATCCATAATCTGATAAATAAAAGCAATGGCAATCAATGCAGTGACCATATTAAATATCAGATGTGCTCCAGCCAGACGTTTACCCTGTACATTAGAACTCATAGAACCAATAATAGCCGTAATTGTCGTACCTACATTGGCACCAATAGCCAATGCTAAGCCATTTTCATAAGTGATTTGTCCCACCGACAGAGCAGTAATAATAATTACCAGAGTGGCATGACTGGATTGCATAATAACAGTTGCTGCAACACCCAGAAAAGCAAACAAAAAGAGACCAGGATAACCATCTACAGCAAAAGCTTTCAAATCAATGGTAGTTCGAAAGGCTTCAAAACCTTCCTTCATATGATGAATTCCTAAGAAAAGAAAACCTAGTCCAGCAAGAATATAACCAATTCCTTTAAGATGTTTTGAGTTTTGAAAAACCAGAATAATACCGAACACCAGCATAGGCATGGCATAAGCAGAGATTTTAACTTTGAGACCAAAACCGGCGATTAACCAGGCACCTGTTGTGGTACCCAGGTTTGCACCAAAGACAATACCAATACCTGCAGCAAGACTGATCAAACCAGCACTCAGAAAGGAAATAGTTATCACAGAAACCAGTGAACTGGATTGCATCAAGGTCGTTGATATAACTCCAAAGCTTAAACTTTTCCATAATTTATCAGTTGTTTTTGCTAGTATTTTTTCTAATAGCCCACCGGTAAAAGCCTTAAAGCCTTCTTCTAGAAATAACATTCCAAACAGAAAGACAGCAACACCTGCTGAAATTTCTTTAAAATCTGGACTGATCCAGAAACCATATGCCAAAACGAGCAGAATAGTGGGTAAAAATATTTTTTTGATCATGGGAATAAAACCTGAGGTTAATTTATTATTATAGTTACCACAATGTCATAATCTTGTAACATATCTGTGATTTGGGGATTCTACACTAATAGCCATAATCAATCCATGTGTATTTTCTGAATTTATTAAAACCTAATCGTCTATAGAGAGGCTTTTTGATATACTAGGTTCTAAGCATTTCTGTGAATAATTAAGTAGTAGAGTACAAACAATGATTTTTAATCAGGATAGAAAGCAGCTGCGAGAATTTTATTTTCAATGTTGGTATAAACTCAAACAGCAACAAACAATGGAGCCCATGGAAAGTATTGTTGCCACTCTAATTAGTCAACATCCAGAATATCATGAGTTTTTTGATAATAAAGAACAGAATCAGGATAGGGATTTTACCCCTGAGATGGGACAAAGTAATCCATTTTTACACTTAGGTATGCATATATCAATTCAGGAACAATTGGCAACCCAACGCCCTGCTGAGCTCTCAACTTTATATCAGTCCTTATGTAAGAAATTAGAGGATGCCCATGAAGCAGAGCACAAAATGATGGATTGTTTAGGTGAGATGCTCTGGACTGCACAAAAAAATAATCAACAACCCAATGAAAATACCTATATCGAATGTATTAAAAAACTGTTATAACTAAATAAATTTATACTCAACATTAAATCAGGAAATCAATATGAAAAAAATCAGCGCTATTATGGCCGGTAGCCTACTTATTCTATCAAATAGCAGTTTTGCACAAGAATATTTTTGTATCTCAAATCATGAGAAGCCAAAACATTGTAACGAAGGAGATATTGTTTTAGTCAAACCTACCATGATGCCCAGAGTGTGTGACTTTAACAAGCAGATTTTAAGAATGCCTAAGAGTGAGAAGTCAGCCGAATATGTCTGCCGTTATACAGGTTCAGTTTTATCAGTAAAAGAATTAAAAAGACCTAATGTCCCTGCTCAGAATACCGCATTCCCTCCACCTAGAAAAGAAAAGAAAGGCTTTGGCAGTATGCCTTTCTTTAAATAAAGAGCCCTTAGTTAGGGCTTTATAACATTAAAACCCAGCATTAGCCAGGATTGCATCCCACCACGAAAATAGCGTATTTTTTCAGCCGGATAGCCCAAGTCTAATAACGCTCGTATTGCTTCTGGAGATTGTCCACACCAGGGGCCATTGCACCATAAAACTAGAGTTTTAGCATCAAAAAAGTCCCATTCCTCATCTGCTTTTTCTGCACCAAATAAGATCAGTGAATCTTCAATAGCAAATTCATCAGCACCTGCTGATGCTTTCAATGAAGTATATGGGACATTAATTGAACCCGGGATTGTCCCCTTGTTAAACCACTTTGAAGTACGAGCATCAATTAATAGACCACTTTTATCCTTAAGATGATCATTCATAAAATAGATCAACTCCAACGTGCCAATGGTTTTTACACCTTCTCCAACTATAATAGGCTGTATACAAAATGGCGGGCAGTTGCGTGATGTTTTAGCAAAATCTCCCTGAATAACAGCTTTATTATTCTGATTTCTCTGCACCCTAATCATTTTGTCGCCATGCGGCACCATAATAGATTCAATACTATTTGCAATAGCAACATCCAAAGCAAAAGACTGACTACTCATAGCAACTAAAATAGTGACAAAAATAATTCGAGGCATAAGCAATATCATCAAAACTCCTATTAACGTTTTGCCGCCGCAGTTCGTAAACGCAAGGCATTAAGCTTGATAAAGCCTTCTGCATCCTGTTGGTTATAGGCACCTTCATCATCTTCAAAGGTCGCAATACTATCATCATATAAACTATTTGTTGCTGAAGCTCGTCCCACGACAATCACATTACCCTTGTACAACTTCAAACGCACCTGACCATTGACCACCTTCTGAGACTGGTCAATCAATGCCTGCAGCATTTCACGCTCAGGAGACCACCAGTAACCATTATAAATCAGACTGGCATATTTAGGCATTAACTCATCTTTTAAGTGTGCAGCTTCTCTATCCAGGGTAATAGATTCCATAGCACGATGTGCTTTGAGCATAATCGTTCCTGCTGGTGTTTCATAACAACCACGAGCTTTCATTCCAACATAGCGGTTTTCAACAATATCAGTACGCCCGATACCATTTTCACCACCGGCCTTATTGAGATATTCCATAATAGTCGCTGCTGTCATCTCTTTACCATTGATGGCAACGATATCACCTTTAACATAATCCAGTTCAATATAAGTTGGCTCATCAGGGGCTTTTTCCGGAGAAACAGTCCATAACCACATATCACTTTCCGGCTCATTCCACGGATCTTCTAAAATATCACCCTCATAAGAGATATGTAATAAGTTGGCATCCATGGAATAAGGAGATTTTTTGCCCTTGGCCTTGTCCACAGCAACACCGTGCTTATCTGCATAGGCAATGAGTGATGAGCGTGAAGTCAATTCCCATTCACGCCAGGGGGCAATAATTTTAATATCAGGTTTTAATGCATAAGCACCTAATTCAAAACGCACCTGATCATTACCCTTGCCAGTTGCACCATGGGCGATGGCATCAGCACCAGTTTCATTGACAATTTCAATCAAACGTTTAGAAATCAAAGGACGTGCAATAGAAGTACCTAATAAATACTCCCCCTCATAAATAGTATTGGCACGAAACATGGGGAAAACAAAATCACGCGCAAACTCTTCACGTAAATCATCAATATATATTTCTTTAATACCTGCAGCCTCAGCCTTAGCACGAGCGGGTTCAACTTCTTCCCCCTGTCCCACATCAGCAGTAAATGTGACGACTTCACAGTCATACTCATCTTTTAACCACTTAAGAATAATGGAGGTATCAAGACCACCAGAATAGGCTAAAACTACTTTTTTTACGTCAGACATAGAGAAATTGCTCCTGATATTACGAATTGTTACTAAAATATTTTACAAAAAAGAGGAATTATAACGGATTCTACCTCAGCAAGTCACTTTTAACTGTGAAAAAAAAAATAGACATAATTATAGACCTCATATATGTTAGTATTATATGTATTCAATCAGAGTTATTTTTAGAGAAATATAATGAATAAAGATCAGACTAATAAACATCACCCATCCACAAAACAATTAATTGATTGTCTTCACATGCTAACATTAAGCCTGGCTCAGCATAGAAAAAAAAATACAGAAGTCCCATTAATGGATGCTTTATCCATTGTTATGGGAGATGGCAATAAATCTGAAAACCAGCCAATTATCGACCAGGCTAATGATATTTATCATGAGACTTTAACTCTGGTAGAAACTTATCTACATCCTGTAGTTGATGCAACGAATCTACAAGAACATCGCAGTCAGCCACGCCTTAATGTCTCATCACTGATTACCATCAAATCACCTTCTACAGATAAAGAGTGGCGGGGAAATTTATCCAATATATCCTGGGGAGGCGTACGCATACGCACTAAAGAATCTCTGGGTGATGATGGAGATCTATTAAACTTATTACTACCTTATTCTGATGGCGGAGATATTGAAATACTTTCAACCATTATACGTTCATGGGAGTTTGCTGGAATGTATAATACATCAGTTCGTTTTACTGTATTACACCAGAAGGATGAATCTCGATTAGATGACCTATTGGAGATTTTACTGGATTCAAAAGATGAAAAAAATCGTCAATACCCCCGTTTCGCTCATCGTATCGATGTGACATTCTGGGACTTAGAAGAGCTTAAATCTACTCTGGAAGATATTTCCAAGGGTGGTATGAAGATTGTCATGCCGGACCCCGTTAAACTGAATGAATCTATTCAAATCCAGCTAGATGGTACTGATGAAGGATATAGCCTTAACCTACGAGCCCGGGTCATACGTCAGACAACTATAGATATTTCTGATACTATCATGTATCAAATGGCTTTAAAATTTGAACATCCAACAGATGAATTACATTCAATGGTGCAAACTTTAATGCAGAACATTATGAAAAAAAGCAAAGATAGAGAAGAATTAAATAAAAGACTTTTTTAAATGACCATCACTAAGCATTAAAACTCTATCCATTTTTGCAGCTAGATTTTCATCATGGGTGACCAGTACCAGACTAATCCCCATTTCTTTATTTAATTTAATCAATAAGTCATAAATTTGCTGGGAGTTGGTATTATCCAGATTACCTGTCGGTTCATCAGCTAATAAACATTGTGGCTCTGTCACCAGAGCACGCGCAATAGCAGCACGTTGTCGCTCACCACCGGATAACTCACCTGGCTTATGCTGTAAACGATGCTCTAAACCCACCTGTTTTAATAAATCAGTTGCCTTGTCCTCTGCCCGAGAGACAGAGTCGCCACGAATTAATAAAGGCATAGCCACATTTTCTAAAGCCGTAAACTCTGGAAGTAAATGATGAAACTGGTAAACAAAACCTAAGGTTTTATTGCGTAATATTCCCAGTTTTTTAGCATTAAGATGACTGATATCCTGACCATCAATTAATACCTTTCCCGATTTAATTTTATCCAGGCCTCCCATCATATAAAGCAAGGTACTTTTTCCTGAACCTGATGCCCCGATGATAGCCAGACGTTCTCCAGGATGAACCTGTATATTAACATGTTGAAAGACTTCAACACGATTACTACCTTCATCAAAGGTTTGGGCTAAATCCTGACATTCAATAATTAAGCTTTTATCTGGCTGATGGCTCTTACTCATAACGTAAAGCCTCCGCCGGTTGAATTCGTGAAGCTCGCCAGGCCGGATAAATAGTGGCTAATACCGTCAGACTAAAAGATATAGTCGCTGTGACAATCACATCAGACCATCTCATTTCTGATGGTAAATCACTGATCAAATAGACATCCGGGGCAAGGAATTTAAAGCCCAATACGCTCTCTAAAGCAGGTACGATAGTTTCTATGTTTTGTGCGGTGAGTATGCCCGTAATTACGCCTAATAAGGTACCAACCACACCAATCAGCATTCCCTGAGCAATAAATATACGCATCACCATACCCGGACTTGCTCCCAGAGTTCTCAGGATAGCAATATCAGCCTGCTTGTCATTAACTACTATCACCAGGGTAGAAACAATATTAAAAGCCGCCACTGCAATAATCAGGGATAAGATCAATAACATCATAGTTTTTTCAATATTGATAGCTCGAAATAAGTTAGCATGATGTTGCGTCCAGTCAATAACCCGATGAAAACCATTCAAAGTTTTTTCTATTTCCCGACTGATTCTTGGCGCACTATATAAATCATCCAGTTTAAGTCGAATACCGGTGACCAGACCTTTCATCTTAAATAAAGTTTGTGCATCACGCAGATGAATCAATGCCATATTAGCATCGTATTGATTATGTCCCATTTCAAAAATACCCACCACAGTAAAACGTTTCAGGCGAGGCATAATTCCTGCGGGGGTGATATTGGCAGATGGTGTGACCATAGTGACCTTACTGCCTACTACTGCACCAATAGAACGTGCCAGATAACGTCCCAGAATAATCCCATACTTATGCTCATTTAAGGCATCATAACTACCACGATACATATGCAAAGATACTTCCGATACATTTTTTTCAATTTGCGGATCAACACCTCTGATTAATGCACCATGTACATTGGAGCCATTGGTTAGCATCCCTTCGCGTAAAATGTACGGGGCTGAACCTATTACATGGGGTTGTTGTTGAATTTTTTTATCCAGTGACTGCCACTGTTTTAAAGAGCCATTCATACCACTAATGGTAGCATGAGCCGCCATACCTAGAATCCGTTCACGAATTTCAGCCTGAAAGCCATTCATTACTGAAAGCACCGTAATTAAGGCCCAGACACCAATAGCAATACCAATAAAAGAACTGAGGGTAATGAAGGAGACAAATTGATTTCGCCGTTTTGCACGGGTATAACGAAAACCAATAAAAAGTGACAGTGGCTTAAACATTAGTAATTATTTATCCTGAAAATTTGCAGGTTATCTTACTACAAAGTTTAATATAACAGATAGCTTTCTATTCAATTCAATTCCCAACGGGTTTTCCCCTTGTAAAAACTGAACACCATAGGCTAATACTTAAACCCCCTTTTCGGCTACTTTTTTCCTACACCCTCCATCAAATAGGATACTTTTCTTCAATTTAGCACTGTTTTTTATTTCTGGGAGTAACATCGGTCTATTTACAGCATAAAGCGGGTAACTAATACATTTTAAAGAAGTGACAGCTTGCCAACACGGGATACACTCCCGCTTAGAATAATCGACCTTGCCCGGCCGCACTCCATTTGTCTCTTATGATATCATGAGTTTGCCATTTAACGCCAAAATCACTTGCCATTTAAAGTGACGATTTAAATGGTCAAGTGGATTTTTTTGTTAGCATTTTTCTTTGATTTTCAACATATTCATCAAGTAATTGCCTAATGATTTTTTGGTATTGCATATGATGTGTTTCAGCAATACCTTTAAAATAAGAAAGACTATCAGAACTAAGTGAAATAGTGATTTTTGTGTTTTTATTTTTTAAAGCTAATTCAGAGGGAGACGGTAAAAAATCAGCTACCAATTTAAACTCGCCTATTTGCTCATTGCTATATTGAATTTGTTTGCTCATAAGTTTTTTTCCCTTTCCGCCAATAACCTGCACCGAAAATACGGATACATTCAGAACGATAAGTAAAACGAACAGTTAGGACTCCTGTTTTATCTTGATTTAAGCCAAAACAATAATAACGGCTTTCATCTTGACTATGGGTTAAGTCTTCAGCAATTACACGACTTTCATCCATAAATGCAAATTGAGCTTCATTAAATGAAACACCATGCTTTCGCAGGTTTTCAATATTTTTGGTCTCATCCCATTCAAAGTTTGATTTACTCATGTTTATAGAGTAACAAATATATGGCTATTTATCCATATTTTCTTTACATACTAACGTCAAAATCATGGTGGCGTCTTTTTGCCTACCATGCATTTTTTTGTTATGTGTGACTTGTGTGTAAGTTATTAAATACAGACTCAGGATCAGCATGAACAAGTTTTAGTAATACCTTAGCTGGACCTGTTGGATGGCGATGTCCTTGCTCCCAGTTCTGTATGGTTCTGATACTGACGCCTATTAATGTTGCAAACCTTGATTGAGAAAAGCCTATATCTTTTCGAATAGCCTTAACGTCTGGTTCATCAAATTTAAACTGTCGTGAAGGCTCAAGTTCTCCACGCATGATTTTTCCTGCTTCTTGTACACTGGTTAATAATTCATCAAATAATTTGTTATCCATTTCTAAACTCCAATTCAACTGCTTTTTTTAAGGCTGATAGTTGCTCTTTTGTTAAATTACTAAGTTCATTTTTTTCATAAACAAAAAGCATATAAATCTAGTATTTATTTTTTGCCCAATAGTAGATTATACGTGAACCCCCTCTTTTTCCTTTTCCGCTACCACTCCAACGAATTTTACGGAGACCACTACTACCTTGGATAATTTTTCCTATTTCAGGCGATTCTATAAGCTCGTTTTGAAGCTCTCGATAAACATCTTCACTCATCAAGCGATTAATTCGTTTTGTGAATATGTGAGTTTCTATAATTACCATACAAATAGTATACGTCATTGACGCATTTTGTCAATTTTTGGTTTATCACATTAAGGAGGGCAGTTATTGAGCACATAACGCCTAAATCACTGGTTCAAAAAAGCTTGGCTAGGCTTTTTCTGCCAAGCTTTTTTGAATCCACGTGCATATTCTGGTTAGCCTTTTTTTTAAATTCACATAAATAAGTTTCTAAATATAATCTATTTCTTTTTGATGTTGAAGAATATTTATTTGGATTTTTAATTAACTTAGTAATTAACATTTCATCAGAATGGTTGCATTTTACCTTTGGAAACAAAATTTTAAGAGATTCGATATATCTCAAAAGTTCATATGACGAATTAAACTTATAATCAAAATGCAGATTTAAATATGATATTTCTGTATGAGGTGTCAACATTTGTTTTTTATTGATTTTCAATATTTTTGTTAATATTTCAACCCATCTTTCAATAATATTCCACTGCATTCTTAAATAAACAGTTCTGCTACGATAAATGTTTTTTGCTTCACGTAGAGCTAATAATAATCGACTATCTTCTGGAGTTAATTTGAACTCATATTCAATTTTTTTACAAAGTTTGTTTACATTAAAAAAAAGCTCTCCTTTTGTAGCAAAATATTTTACAAAATAGTCCCTTGATAGTACATAGATGTAATCCGCAACCCAACCATGCAATAAGGGATTTCTGGGTGATAACATAGCTATTTTTAAGCTTTCAATACAGTTGTTCATTTCAATAGCCGAAGGCGTTATTAGCTTACAAGTTTTAAGAAAATCACTAAAAATTAAATCTTTGTCATAAATTATTTTTGATTCAATCTTTAAATGTTGAAGAAAGAGAGAGCCTTTCTTTTTCATATATAATACTTGTTCTTTTGAGTAAAATGATACACTGTAACCTTGAGACGTGTATTTCTTAGTATATTTTTTTCTTTTCTTCAAAGAACTGATAATTAAAATGTCTTTATCACTGTTTTTATTTGCTCCACCAGATATTTGAGAGCCAAACAATATTAATGCTTCCATTTAACCTCCTGTACTTCTTAGTGAAATAGAAGAAAGAAATAATGAGATCACAGAAATACCAATAATTGTTTGAAATGCAACTACAAACTTTCCAATTTGTGTGCATGGTGCAACATCTCCGTAGCCTAATGTTGTGAGAGTTACCACAGTGAAATAAAAAGAATCTAAAAATGTGCATATCATTCCAAACTCAAAAAAGGCATCTCTATAAAAATAATTTAGGCAAGTAAAGATAAAAATAACAACAGATAGAGTGCCTAGAATCCTGATGAGCTTTAAACCATAACCTGAAGTTAAGTTATGAAATAAATGCCATATCTTTTTCTTGAAAAAGATTTCCCTTGTTATTTTATTTCTTTCCAGTTGTGATGATAAATGTGCATTTTCAGCACGATGCATCAAATACAGACTTTGTTTCGCACGATCTGGCTGTCTTTCACTGCTTAAATTTTTGTATAAACTATGATACAGATCCGCTGCTATATTTGTATCAACTTTCAAGTCAAAGTTATTACGAAAGTAATCTGGGTCAATAAGAGTTCTAACGAAATGTGATTTATTAGTATTTGTTTCTTTAAATTTACAATCAATAAATTCACAGTCGATAAATTTTGCACTAAACAATAAGCAACCATCGAAAATACAATCAATGAAGCTGACATTTTCAAATGTGGTATCTTTAAATGATACGTTTTTAAATGTTTTTTCTTTCTGCTTTAGTACTCTATCAGTGAAATTAAACTGTTCGGGAAATATAATATATTCTCATACGTGTCATTTATATCCAACGCTTTAAATTCATCATAAGAATGAACTTTAGTTGGATTTCCTGATATTGTTAACTTATTTGCTGCCATGATCTCTACAGTCTTTAGTATATTGTATTAAGGTGTCCACTATTCGTGGGTAACTCTGAAGGCTAACGCTAGCATCAATTTAAAAGTGGTCGTTCCACTAAAATTTAAGAAAGCAAAATAATTCAATAACATTCAGAATTTTAAGAAGGCGCATCGACCGCTTTTTAAATTGAATGCTTTTGTTATGTGCTTTTAAAGTGTGGAATATTTTTTCGTTCACACACAGCATTCATCTTTTTCTGCAATTCTTATTGTGTTTACTAATACTTTTTAAAGGCATATGTAAACCACATTTTGGGCAAACTTTTCTATTTCCAAGCATCTGGCCAGGATGTTTATTTTTAAGATGTTCAGTTATACTTCCTTCATAAAACTCCATGCAATATGGACACTTTGTGACACTGGGTGTTTTAAGTGGTATATCTTGGGAATGAGATGTAACAAGTTTTGCTTGATTATTAATAGGTGTTGCACCATTTTCATATATAGACTTCATGATTCACCTTAGATTTTATCAGCCAACAATTCGATATTTATAATTTAGACACATAACGAGACTGTAGGATTTCTCCATTTTAAGAAAAAACTCACTTTTTTGTAATTTTATTATTTTAAAAACAATAACTAAAATCACCTTTTTTTAAAATCTGTAAAAAGTGAGTTATTCTACAACCTCAACGGCTCAATAACCGGCAGTTCAAACGAAGCTCGAGCTGTCTGGCGCACGTTTTTTTGTGCGCTCACTAATTCACCTTTTGATACACACTTACATCATTGCCACTATCTGGATAAAAAAACGTGGATGTTTTTACAAAACCATTATCTAAAAAGAGGCCTGAACTAGCATCGTTACCTTCACGTATGGTGCATTGAATAACACGCCCTCTATTGGCTTTTGAGTGGCTGATTGCTTTTAGCAATATCTTTTTGCCGTGGCCATTTCTACGATGCTTTGGGTTTACAGTTAAATGGCATACCTCAAACTGATACCACTGTACTTTCTTGCACTCTATGCATGAAACAACTTCATCGTTGTCGTCTGCCTCGAACAAATAGTTGTCTTTGCTGTCCATTATTTTTTGTTCGGTGTATGGCACAACAAGTTGATTTTCACTATTAAGTAACTCAGCTATCTGTTTTGCTATAGCAGGCTTCATCAGTTGTTCCTTTTTACACATAACATCTTAGCATTTATGCGTTGTGCGAAGCATTACGTATAAATGTCTGTTGGACATTGCCGCGTGACTTGCATCAGTTTAT
>JADFVK010000126.1 GCA_015222495.1 Pseudomonadota bacterium | reverse complement strand
TTTAAGCCACGGGATATTTCTGAAATCTCATTAACACGGTTTTCCGAACTCCCTTTGACCTGCATCAGCTGTAAATAATCTACGACAATTAAACCAATATTATGTTTACGCTTTAAACGCCTGACTCTGGCACGCATTTCTGTGGGGGATAATGCAGGAGTATCATCAATAAATATATTGGCTTCATTCAAAATGGACACAGCAGAAGTTAATCGCGGCCAGTCATCTTCATCAAGCTGTCCGGAACGAACTTTAGTCTGATTAATTCTTCCCAGAGAGGAGAGCATACGCAAAGTTAATGATTCCGCCGGCATTTCCATACTAAATACAGCCACACCAACGCCAGCATCTATGGCAGCATTTTCAGCAAGATTCATCGCAAAAGTAGTATTATGAACACAAATATCATTGGCTATAAAATTATGTGTTTCCGGTATTGTTAGATCATAAACCTGCTTTAAACCTACAGCTTCAATACTAATAATTTCATCCCAATAGATATCACTATTAGCCAATTGATTCATCCATGTATCATCTAAAGCCTGAGCAAACTGCTCAAACCTGGATCGCTTCAATGAGCGTTTAGAGACATGAATATTAGAAGTATTTTTAATACCGGCACGTCGTGCCAGACTTGCCCATGACTCATCACCTTTTATACGCTTAATATCATCCCAGAATTCTACAGGAATTGTGTCATAATTAGTTTTATAGGCCTTTGCTTCAATGGATTTAAGTACTTTTCCAACAGCTTCTTCTTTGGCAAATATTGCAATCTCTTTAGCAAAGGTTTTAATTGACAGGCTATCAGTAATATCGAGTTGCCAAGCAGGAAATCGCTTATCTTTAAGCTTTACATTTCTATGACGAACTTTTGCAATAATACCGAATCTAAGTAATAAATGTTGTAATTGACGAATGAGAGTTTCACTGACACTGGTATAACCCAATTGTGATTGACCACTTGCCAGTAATGTTGCCCAGCCATCCGTACTAAATAAACGATTAATAAATAAAGACAGCTGCTCCTTTGGCAGAGTAAAAACTGAATCTGGTATAATTTTTTTATGTGCATTCTTTCCCCATATACCTTGTTCATCTAGCCAAAGAGTTAATGTATTAGGACTGTTTTTTGCTGTCTTCCCCATGCCATTGGGTAACAATTTTTCTTTTGAGACCTTAAAATACTGACTAATTTTATCTAGTAAAGAAATTTCGGGGATTGACTTTCCTTGTGTCCAATAATGAACACTGGATTTTGCTACACCCATTTCTAATGCAAATTCCTGATGATTTAAACCTGCAGTTTGAATTAATTGACATAGGAACTGAGCAAAGTAAGTTCGGTTAGTCTGCATTGTCTGCGAATCTGCAGATACATCCACACCAGCAGCACGTTGAGGATATAGTTTAAGCTTAGCTTTGATGCCTCCAAACTGTTTTACAGCTTGCATATAATCAGACAATATCAACGGATTGACATTGGTAAAACGTGGTGAGCATTGTGTTAATGAGCCATCACCAATTAAATAAGCTAAAATTTTGACTTCACAATCACGCATACTTTTTTGCCCAAAGACAGGCACTACTCTTGGTACTGCAATACGTGTTTGCGGCTTAATTTCTGCTATTGGTTTCCAGCCAGAGGGTGTAAGAAAGGGGTGAGTAGCTGTAGTTTCTATCACTTTTCCCAAGCGTGTTGTTATCTTAAACACTGGCTTTAAACCATCATCAACAAAATTAGAGGCTCGTGATGGATGTAGTTTCCAGTCATTTTTTAAAGTTAATAGTTCAGCTGATTTTTTATGGTATATATTCTCAATGCTGTCAACACGGCCATCTTGAAGAGTTATCTTAGAATCAGCAGACAGGCATTTTCCCATTGACGGTCTCCCAGCTACGATGACTAAGTCAGCAGGCTGTAGCCCTGAGGTCAGGCCGTCAAAATCTGTAAAGCCTGATGGTATTCCTGTAAATGTACCACCATTCTGATAAAGTTCATCAATTCTATCGACTGTTTTTTTCAATAAATCAGTCATGCCTTTAAAGTCATTGCCGGCATTGGCACCCTTATCGGAAATTTCAAAAACGGTTTTTTCAGCTGCCTCTAAAATATCATCACTTTTACGCCCTTCTGTATTAAAGGCGCTATCAGCAATTTCATTACCAATATGGATTAATTTTCTTAATACAGAGCGTTCACGGACAATTTCTGCATAAGCACGAATATTAGAGGCACTGGGTGTATTGTTGACCAGACTCCCTAGATAGACTAAACCACCGACTTCATCCAGAGTATTCAGAGATTCTAACCTTTCTGATAAGGTCACCACATCACAGGGTTTACCTTTTTCAATCTGGCTGCGAATTTCGGTAAAAATCAGGCGATGATCACGACGATAAAAATCTTCCTCATTAATAATACTGGCAATATTATCCCAGGATTCATTATTAATCAGTAAGCCGCCTAATATTGATTGCTCTGCATCAATAGAATGAGGAGGAAGTTTAAGTGATTCAGTTATTTGATCCATGCTTTATCCGACTATAAAAGTAGATTCTAAATTGTACTCCAAAGTGAAGCATTATTCATCACTCTTTCTCTGTACTTTTTAATCTAAAAAGTTACAATTGATGAAATGGAAGTCAAACTAAAAAAGAACCCCATATGACCGATATAAAACCAGTATTAAAACAATATTTTGGCTTTGAAAATCTACGCCATGGTCAGGAGCAGGTCATCAATAGCATTCTGGCAGGATATTCTGCTGCTGCTATTTTTCCTACAGGGGCAGGTAAATCCTTATGTTATCAGCTCCCAGCCATTCTCTTACCCCATTTAACTCTGGTGGTTTCACCTCTTCTGGCATTAATGAAAGATCAGGTAGATTTTTTAAAAAG
>JADFVK010000125.1 GCA_015222495.1 Pseudomonadota bacterium | reverse complement strand
CTCTTAATGAAAATATTTAATACACATATACAAAGAAATAAATATTGAATATAAGAGACTTATCCTGCTCTTGCTTCTCAGGGTTAAAAGCTTAAATATAAACTGCTAAATTTAAGTTTTAGAATTTTCCATTAGCTCATGGATGCGTGGTGCTAAAATAAGCTCCATGGCAAAGCCCATTTTACTGCCTGGAACAACCATATTATTCCTACGAGACATAAATGAATTTGGAATCATGTTCAATAAGTAAGGGAAGTCAACTGCATCAGGATCTTTGAAGCGAATAACAATAAAACTTTCATCAGGTGTTGGAATATCACGTGAAATAAAAGGATTTGAAGTATCAACAGTAGGCACACGTTGAAAATTAATATCAGTACGTGAAAACTGTGGTGTTATATAATTAACATAGTCAGGCATACGACGTAAGATTGTATCAACAGTTGCTTCTGCTGAATAACCGCGCTGTGCATTGTCACGGTGAATCTTTTGAATCCACTCAAGGTTTACAATGGGTACAACACCTACTAATAGGTCAACATTTGCTGATACATCATCATCGCCATCTTTAGCTCCGCCATGCAGACCTTCATAAAATAACAAGTCTGTATCAGAAGGAATAGTTTCCCAGTCAGTAAACTGTCCTGGAGTTAAAGGCGCATAAGGTGCTGCTTCTTCATCGCTATGTAAGTAATAGCGACGCTTACACATACCTGTTTCACCATATTCTTTAAACGTGTCAGATAATATGTCAAAGTGGTTGGCTTCAGGTCCGAAATGACTAAAAGTATCCCCTTTCTCTTCAACCGCTTTTTTCATGGCTGCACGATCATAACGGTGATAGCTATCACCTTCAATAATTGCGGGATTGATATTTTCACGAAAGAAAATGTGTTCGAAAGCATCTTTTACTGTCGTAGTACCTGCACCAGAAGAACCGGTTACTGCAACCACTGGATGTTTAGTAGACATAATATATTCCTGTTAGTTAAAAAAATTAATTAAATTTTTGAATTGGACGATATTAACCTATTTTGTATATTGTTACAAATACCTAGGTCAAGACATATGGATGTTAAACTTTTTTTGTTTGCTCTCTGGCAACGGCTCGATAACCAATATCAGTGCGATAAAAGCAGTCTTTCCAGTGAATTTTTTTCACTTTCTCATAGGCTAATGCCTGTGCTTCACTGACTGAATTCCCTAGTGCCACCATGCAGAGAACCCGGCCCCCGCTGGTCACCACACTATCATCACTGAGTGCTGTCCCGGCATGGAAAACTTTTGTGTTTTCACTATCAACCAGATCCAGCCCTTCAATAACATGGCCTTTTTCATAACTGTCAGGATAACCTCCGGCAGCTATAACAATACCAATGGATGCACGCTCATCCCATTGTGCAGTAATACTATCCAGTTTATGAGCAATAGCAGCCTGGCATAATTCCACCAGATCAGATTGTAGACGCATCATAATCGGCTGGGTTTCAGGATCGCCAAAACGACAATTATATTCCAGAACTTTTAAATCCCCATTGGGAGAAATCATTAAGCCGGCATAAAGAAAACCAGAGTATTCATTACCTTCAGCAGCCATTCCCTTAATGGTTGGTTCAATAACAGTCTGCATTACTTTTTGAGTAATTTCATCTGTCACTACCGGGGCAGGAGAATAAGCTCCCATACCACCGGTATTAGGACCTTTATCACCATTATCTCTGGCCTTATGATCCTGTGAAGTAGCCAGAGGCAGGATGTTTTTTCCATCAGCCATGACAATAAAGCTGGCTTCTTCACCCTCTAAAAATTCTTCTACCACCACTCGATGCCCGGCCTCACCAAAACGATTACCAGCCAGCATATCTTCAATGGCAGTAATGGCTTCTTGAACAGTCTGAGCGATAATAACCCCTTTTCCCGCCGCTAAACCATCTGCCTTAATGACGATAGGTGTACCCTGTTGCTTAACATAGGCAATAGCAGGTTCAATTTCAGTAAAGTTCTCATAAGCGGCAGTGGGAATATTGTGGCGAGCAAGAAAATCTTTGGTGAAGGCCTTAGATCCTTCTAATTGAGCAGCGCCCTGAGTGGGACCGAATATTGGCAGATTGTGCTGATTAAAGGTATCCACGACACCTTCAACTAGAGGAGCTTCAGGACCAACAATAGTCAGTTCAATATTGTTTTGTTTGACGAAGTCTACCAGAGCAGAAATATCTGTTACACCAATATCTATATTGCTTAGCATTGGTTCATGATAAGTACCGGCATTACCGGGTGCGACAAAGACCTCATCTACTTGAGGAGATTGAGCCGCTTTCCATGCCAAAGCATGTTCTCGACCGCCATTACCAATAACTAAAACTTTCATGATAGACCTTTTTGATAAAATATTTATTCAAGCCCAATATTTTACCATGTAAGTTATCTTGTATCCATTGAGAAAAATCATAAAAAAAGCCCGTTACAGATAACTGTAACGGGCTTTTATAATATTAATTGTCCTGTTTATCAGGTTAATTCATATTATTTAGCAACAGGAGCTGCTGGAGCTTGTGCAGACCATTGCTTCATTCTTTCTTCGTATGCTTTACGAGCAGCTGCCATTTGAGCTTGCTGTTGTTTTTGCATTTCCTGCATACGCTTTTGTTGAGCTTCAAAACGTGCTTTAGCTTCTGGGCTAGGAGCACTAGGAGCAGCTTGAGGAGCCATCATAGGAGCTTGAGGAGCCATCATAGGACGACCATAACCACGTCCATAACCACCATTCTCAGTCTGGTAGTTGTTATAACCATTACCACGGTAATCCATGTTGTTATAACCACTGTAGTTACTGTTACCATTTCCGTAAGCAGAACCACGAGTGTTACCCTTACCGCGACCACGTCCACTACCCTTGATAGTGATTTCAACATCACCATCCATGTCTGCATCACCAGAACCGTCGCCCCAACCATTTCCATAACCATTGCCATAAGCATTGTTATTCATGTTGTTGTAACCAGTACCATTCCAGTTAGTGTTTGAGTTACCATCATCCCAAAATGCACTTGCAGACATAGAAGCAGT
>JADFVK010000124.1 GCA_015222495.1 Pseudomonadota bacterium | reverse complement strand
TGGATGTGATGTTTAAAAAGTCACAAAGTAGTCGAATGGTGAAGAGTTATACCAATAAGGCTATGGTGGCAGCATTGGCCACTATCAGCCCGGGGACAGATATTTTAGTACAGGGTTATCTTGGTATTCACATGATCAAAGATTTATGTAAAATCTATGATGTTCCAGCCAGTGATATTGATGCCAATCAATTAATTAAGCTGATACAATCACGCATGAAAAAAACATTGCCACTGCTGTTGGCCATAGCCGGAAATGGCTTTAAAGCTTTCCCTGGTATAGGTACGGTGACAGGGGGCTTAATGCATGCAGTAGCCTATGGTATGATATTCGATACTTTAGGTCGTTCTGTCGCCAGAACTCTGGAAGTAACGGGAGAATTATCACCTGTTTTAGTGAGTGATTTGTACAAGGAAAATTTGAGTGAAAATATTGAGTCACGCACAAAAGACTTTGTCAAAATGGTCCTCAAACTCCGAAAAGATAATTAAGCTGACGGTTGATAAGTATAAAGAATTATCAAAAAAAAATATTGCTGGAAAAAAGGATACTGCTGCTGATAGTAATCAGAGTAGTGATGAAATAGAAGATACAGGTCTTAGTGGTGACAATCATCTTGAGATTGCCAAGGAAAGTTTATCTCATTTATTAGATGATAAGCGGGTACCGGAGGAAGTACGTGAGTCATTACGTGATGATTTCCAACAAGTAGAAAAAATGTTGGAAAAAATTGAGCAGGAACATATTCATATTTCTGTCCTGGGTCGTGTCAGTGTTGGTAAATCATCATTATTAAATGCCTTAATTGGTGATGAACAATTCTCTATCAGCCCCCTGCATGGTGAAACCAAACAGAATAAATTTGCCAGCTGGCATGAATACGAAGATGGTGGTGTTTATTTCATTGATACCCCCGGTATCAATGAAATAGATGGTGAACAGCGAGCTAAAATGGCTCATGATGTGGCAGCGCGATCAGATATTATTTTGTTTGTGGTTGATGGTGATATGACGGAAACTGAGTATCAGGCTTTAACACAACTGGTGGCTGAGTCCAGGCCGATTGTACTGGTTTTAAATAAGGCTGATCGCTATACTCAGGCTGAAAATAAAGCCTTATTAAAGACTTTAACCGAAAAAACTACAGGGCTGGTAGCGGCTGAAAATATTGTCCTGGCTACATCAAGAAGCACTTCAAAACAATATATTCTGGTTGATAAAGAAGGAAATGAAACTGAGACTACAAAAGAATTTCCTGCCGATGTTGCCGAATTAAAAACCTGCCTCTGGTCAATTGTTAAGGATGAAGGTAAAACCTTGGCCGCTATTAATGCCAGTTTATTTGCAGGTAGTTTATCAGATCAGGTGGCAGATAAAATCATGTTGGTACGTAAAGATGTGGCAGAAAAAATTATCCATGCCTATTGTATCTCCAAAGGGGTTGCAGTGGCTGTGAATCCCATACCCATTACAGATTTAATGGCTGCGGCTATTATTGATGTGACTCTGGTTGTACATTTATCCAAACTATACAATTTGCCTTTGACTAAAAAAGAGGCGGGTGAATTAATTACTACGATTGCGGCGCAAATGGTGCTGTTAGTTGGAACAATATGGGGAATCTATGCTGTTTCCAGTGTTCTAAAATTAGGCACGGGAGGTTTATCTACTCTTCTAACGGCTTCCGCTCAGGGTGCTGTGGCCTATTATAGTACCTTAGTAGTGGGTAAAGCGGCACAAAACTATCTTAAACAGGGTAAATCATGGGGTAAATCTGGAGCAAAAGAAGCAGTACAGTCTATTTTAAACTCATTAGATCGAGATTCAATTATGAAGCAGGCAAAAGGTGATATAATGAATCGTTTAAAAGCTGGAATGTAGTTCTTTCCCTGGAAAGGAAAGGTGTTGATTGATATTATGAATAAAATTGAAAAAAAGTTAATAGCAATTTTTGCAGAGCTAGATGAGAATGATAAGAATTCTTTGACAGCTTTTGCTGAGTTTTTATTAGAGAAAGCAAAAAAAGAAGGACGTTATCAACTTGAAGAACAAATTATCGTTGAAATTTACAGACCCAATGAAGAAAAAGTTGTTGCAGCGATTAAACGTCTTTCAGCTACATATCCGATGTTGCCCAAAGATAGTTTAATGAATCAGACTGCATCTTTGATGTCGGAACACATATTAAAGGGACGTGCTGCAGTGGAAGTCATAGATGAGTTAGAAATATTGTTCCGAAATCGTTATGACGAACATAATAATTAAAGGCTTGTATAAATGCTAGAAATCTTTAACAATTGGTTTAATCGGCACTTTTCAGATCCCCAGGTTGTGTTCCTGGTGGTTTTTTTAGTGCTTTCATTTGGTATTGTTATTTCATTTAATGATACTTTAACACCACTTTTCTCTGCTATTGTCATTGCTTATTTACTAGAAGGGATCGTGGCTATCCTGAACCGTTTTATTAAGCATAGGCTGGTTTCAGTCATCATTGTTTTTGTGGGATTTTTAGCCGCATTAATGATTACATTTTTTGTTATTACGCCACTTTTATGGGATCAGATTACAGACCTGATCAAAGATACCCCAAAATATATTGAACAGGGCAGGCAGCTTTTATTACGTTTACCGCAAAACTATAGCTTTATTTCAGAACAATCTATTACTGCTGTTATTTCTCAGATTCAATCAGAAGTGACCTCTATGGGTAAATCCGTATTAACTTTTTCTCTGAATTCTATTCAGGGTAGTATCACTGTTATGATTTACTTGATTTTGGCTCCATTATTGGTTTTCTTTTTTTTAAAAGACAAACAACCAATTCTTGATTGGTTTCTTAATTTTTTCCCTGAAAATACACAATTATCCACCCAGGTATGGAGGGAAATGGATCAGCAAATTGGTAATTATGTACGCGGAAAATTCTGGGAAATTACTATTATTTCTGCTATTTGTTTTACTACATTTTCCTTTTTAGGTTTAAAATATTCCCTACTAATTTCACTTCTGGTGGGTTTATCAGTAGTGGTCCCCTATGTTGGTGCAACCCTTGTGACAATTCCAGTTGCTTTGATTGCCTTTTTCCAATGGGGCTGGACCACAGACTTTGCCTGGTTAATGTTCGCCTATGGTATTATTCAAGCTCTTGATGGCAATGTGATTGTGCCTCTACTCTTTTCTGAGGTAGTAAACCTCCATCCTGTGGCTATTATTGTGGCAATTTTATTCTTTGGTGGTTTATGGGGCTTTTGGGGAATATTCTTTGCAATTCCTCTAGGTACACTGGTAAATTCTGTACTCAGAGCATGGCCATCAGTCCCTGGTGAAGAAGAACTTATTGTTGTAGAAAGCTAATATGTTAAATTATTTGTTCTTGACCTTGATCCCCTCTCCCTCTGGAGCACAGGATAAGAACTTTACAAGTAAAGTTCTAAAGGGCTAGAGTGAGGGTTTTTCTTCTTATTTGCACTTGTTTTTTTTCTTCAAACCTAAATGCAAGCTCCCAACTTTCCAACTGGCCATTCACTTCAGGTGAAACACTACATTATAAACTCAGTTACCAAGGCTTATTAACCTCCTTTGTCTGGGCAGATTTAGCGGATGTTAAGCTCAGTTTTGTTGCAGATACGCAGCTGGCAGACACGTTGTCAAATAAGAATAAAACAGGGCATAAATTTATCGTTAATATTAATACTGAACATTATCTAAAAGCAGAACTCATTCAACCTGTTCGCTATTCATATACAGCAACAACAGACACGGTTTTAGAAAAAATATTATTAGTAGAAAAAATTGATCTGGGAAAGGCTAATCGCCATGAATTTTTATGGTTGGATTGGCAGGCCAAAGAAACATATTTATTTGAAGTGAATGAAAGTGTTTCACCAGCTCAAAATCAAAAAATTCCAAAATATTTTAATAGTATACAATTATCAGATTCTCAAAGAACTCAATTAGTTTATAAAGAATCGGGTGATAAAATTTCTCATGAAAATATACTCGATCCCTTATCCTTGATTTATTACTTACGTACCCGGGATAATATTGAAGAGAGTGAAAAATTTATTGCTGTTTCAGATGATATCAGAAAATATAAAATTAAATTTATGGGAAAAGAGACTCTGAAATTAAATGATCAGAAATATCAATCAAAAAAATATAAAATTCAAACCCATGAAAATAAAGATAAATTTTATTATGTCTGGTTGACAGATGACAAGAAAAAAATACCACTACGTTTTGCTATGGATGCACCTTTAGGACAATTGAACATAAACCTTGTAGATATAAAGTGATTGCTTCTAAGTCCCTTAAACAACCGAAAGAGACAGATCAAAAGACAGAAGTGGCATTCGGGAATATAAGGTTTAAGACGTGCTTCGGAGTATGGTGTTCTATTTCAGGGGACGCTCAACCACTTCTCTGTGCAATCGTTTTCCACTGTACTTATCCGAACACATACCCCATCTTTTGATCTTTGTCTGTTAAAGTTGTTTTTCAGTCACATAAAAAGTATCAATCACTGAATAAATGCTGAGATTTATATTTATGGTAATCAGTGTTTGTTATAATACTTTAAATTTT
>JADFVK010000123.1 GCA_015222495.1 Pseudomonadota bacterium | reverse complement strand
TGGGCATTGTTATGCTTGTACTGCTGGGCAGGGGAGTAGTTGTGGTGGTGCTTTGAGTTAATTGTATGTAGTTATATGTGTCAGTAACAGTTGAGCCTTGTGGTCACTTATTTTTAGTACTTAGAAAACTCGCTTTGCTCAGACAGTTCTAAGTACTAAAAATAAGCAACCACAAGACTTTTATTGGTGGGTATGGGGTTTGTTATAATTAACTTTTGTGTGGTGTGGTGTGTGGGGTGGAGTGGGATGAGGAGGAGATAGAGGGTGTGGCAGAAGATATCGATTATTATTCCTGTTTATAATGAAGCGGAGTCTATTGAGGGCTTTTTGCAGGGCTTACAGGTGTTTCGTCAGTATGGGCATGAAATTGTCTTAATTGATGGGAAAAGTGAGGATGATACGGCTTCTCTTGCGCGTCCTTATGTGGATAGGATGGTTTCCAGTCAAAAGGGGAGGGCTCGGCAGTTGCATCTTGGGGCTAAGATGGCGACGGGGCAGGTTTTTTTGTTTCTTCATGCAGATACGCAGCTTCCGGAATTAGCTGATGAGTTGATTTTACGATCTTTGGCCAGTGGATTTTATTGGGGTAGGTTTAATATTCGTTTGTCAGGAAGTTCCTTTTTGTTTCGTATTATTGAGAAAATGATGAACTGGCGTTCTTGTATGACTGGGATTGCAACGGGTGATCAGGCTATATATATGACAAAAATGATCTATCAGGATGTGGGGGGATTTCCTCAGATTGGTTTAATGGAAGATATAGAGCTTTGTACGCAATTGAGTAAATGGACTAAGCCGGACTGTCTTAAACAGATGGTGGTCAGTTCCTCTCGGCGTTGGGAGAATAATGGGATTGTGCGCACGGTATTTTTTATGTGGAAATTACGTTTACAATATTATTTTGGTGTCAGTGCAGACAAATTACAAAGTAAATATTACCCTGAACAGCATAAAATTCTTAAACAGGGTGAATAGTATCGACAGTTTTTTATATCCTGATTGCCTGATTATTATTTTTGCTCGTGAACCAGTTTTTGGTCAGGTTAAAACTCGCCTGATTCCAAGTTTAGGCGAAAATGGTGCAACACAGCTTTATATTCGTTTATTAGATCATGCTATTGCCAATGTTACTCAGTCCAATTTATGCCCACTGGAGATTTGTATTACGCCAGAAAGCCATGAAAATTATTTTTTAGACAGACTAGATAATAAGTTTAATATTACCAGACAGGATAAGGGACATTTAGGTCAGCGAATGTACCATGCTATTAATATCGCATTAAAAAACTATAATAAAGTGATTTTAATAGGCAGTGACTGTCCTTTTTTAAGTAAGGAAGAGCTGCAACAGGCAGTTGTTGCTCTGGAATCCCATGATATGGTTTTTTCTCCGGCAATAGATGGAGGCTATGTGTTAGTTGGTGCCAACAAAATCAATGCTGAAGTTTTTGAAAATATTGAATGGGGGAGTGAGCATGTAATGCGACAGACTCGGGAAATTCTTTTAGCCAATGATATCAGCTGTAAGGAGTTGTCTGAGCAGCATGACATTGATATTGAAGAAGATTTAAAATATCTCCCTCAATTATTTATTAACTAAGTGTTACCAGACCAAAATATATTCTTTATTTTTTTCCAGATGGACAACTTCTTCCTGATCGCTGACTGCTATAGAATAGGCAGGAAAAACTTTGGTAATTCTTAACTTCGACTTGGGCCAGCCGAATTGTTTTCTGCTGGTATTGCTATTAAAACTGCCACCGTCCTTATCTGCATGATACATGGTTAATATATCACCGGTTTTTACTCGACTTTGGCTGCCGATATTTAGATAGATATCTTTTTTATCCTTATCTATGATTCTTATGGTATAGGGACGACATGATAGGGTATTGATAATGGCTGTGGCTTGTTGTATTAAGATATCATCAAACTTTTGTCCATATGCCGTGGCAAAAAATTCATCACTGCCATAGGCGATGTCATAATCGGGTTTGACCATACCATTTGTAATAGTATATGAATAATGTCTTTTATCGATGAGTTCTTCTGTTAACGTATCATGCAGATATATATCTATGACTATATTACGCCTTTTGGGCTTATTAGGCTGGTCAATAGGGGATACAAATCTAAAGGGTAAATTAAATTTATTGCTATAATCTGAATAGCTGAGATCTCTAATGACACCGGAAATAACATACTGAACATCAAGATCTTTTTCTATTGAAGCTAATAATGAAGTACCATCTGCAGTACTAATTTCAGAGATATAAGGTGCAATCTCGGTATCAGGGTATAAATTAATAGATTCGGCTTCTTTGACTAAAAAATTACCCGTAGAATATAAACGTTGCAGAAGATCTCTTCCAATGCCTTTTTCAAAACCTTTAAAATCATTTATTTTACTATTTTCTGGTTTTGTGAGGGGGAAAAATGTTGCAGCAATTTTTTTTCTATAATGTGCTGATGGAATATTACATACAGGTGGTATATTTTTAGGCGTACTAGAAGCTTTTGTCTCTTCAGGTACAGAAATAGATGAGTTAGATTGCTCATCCTCAAGAACAACAAATCCATTAGCATGAGTAATCAAAGCCTGGAAAGTTAAAAATATAAAAAATATAAATCGTTTAATAGTTAATTGCATTAACATTAATCCTAATAAGCTTAATAATAACTTTATAATACCTCATTTTTACCCTGGATTTTTTATTTTAGATATAATTTTAACTTTTTAATGCTTTTTTTTTGTTTTATCTATATTCTTATCATTTTTTAGCCTACGTGAATTTTAATTATGTCAATTTTCTCTATCGATAATCTTTGTCTGGCCTTTGGTACTCATGTTTTACTGGACCATGCTTCATTTTCTCTTGAAAAAGGAGAAAGAGTTTGTTTGATTGGCCGCAATGGTACTGGAAAAACTACCCTGATGCGTTTGATTCAGGGAGATATGCAGGCAGATGAAGGAGATATTCATAAAAAAGATGGCTTGTTAATAGCCTCACTTTCACAGGAGGTTCCCCATGAGGCCAGTGGTAGTGTTTTTGATATTGTGGCTTCAGGTTTAGGAGATGCAGCACGCTTATTACAGGAATATAATCATGTATTGCATGATGTGGCCAATGGCGATAGTCAGGCTCTAAAAAAAATGGAAACCGTACAGCATCAACTGGAAGATATTAATGGCTGGTCTATGGTGCAAAAAGTGGAAGAAACTATTTCACGCCTGCAACTCTCTGCTGATGACTTAATTGAAAATTTATCTGGTGGTTTAAAACGCCGTGTCATGCTTGCCCGTTCTCTGGTTAATGAGCCGGATATACTTATGCTGGATGAACCGACCAACCATTTGGATATAGAATCTATTTTATGGCTGGAAACATTTCTTAAAACCTATAGTGGTTGTGTTTTATTTATTACTCACGATAGGATATTTTTACAAAATGTAGCAACAAGAATTTTAGAATTAGATCGGGGCTTATTAGCTTCTTTTCCAGGAGACTATGAAACTTTCCTACGTCGAAAAGAAGAAATGCTGCATGCTGAAGAAAAAGCCAATGATTTGTTTGATAAAAAACTGGCACAGGAAGAAGTTTGGGTACGTCAGGGCATTAAAGCACGACGTACACGCAATGAAGGAAGGGTTCGAGCTTTAAAATCGATGCGTGATGAGCGTAGTCAGCGTCGAAATCAGCTAGGGAAGGCTAAATTAGAGCTGGATGATAAAAAGAATTCCGGTAAGTTAGTGGTTGAAGTTGATAAAATTAGCTTTGAATACGAAGGTCAGTCAATTGTTAATAACTTTTCAACGACTATATTGCGTGGTGACCGTATTGGTATTATTGGTCCTAATGGTGTGGGTAAGACAACTCTGCTTAATTTATTATTAGGTGAGCTTGAACCACAATCAGGTGAAGTGAAACTGGGTACCAAACTTGAAATTGCTTATTTTGATCAATTACGAAACCAATTAGATCAGGAAAAGTCAATTCTGGAAAATATTGGCCAGGGACGTGAATTTGTCAGTATCAATGGGCGTGATCGACATGTATTCAGTTATTTAAGAGATTTTCTGTTTTCATCCGAGCGAGCCAAAGTTTCTGTTAAAGCATTATCCGGTGGGGAACGAAATCGTCTCTTGCTGGCAAAGTTATTTACCAGACCTGCAAACTTATTAGTTCTGGATGAACCCACCAATGATTTAGATAGTGATACTCTGGAACTTTTAGAGTCATTATTAGTTGAGTATCAGGGTACTTTAATTATTGTCAGTCATGATCGCTCTTTCCTCAATAATGTCATTACCAGTTCACTGGTTTTTGAAGAAGATGGCATAAATGAATATGTTGGTGGTTATGATGACTGGTTACGTCAAAGAAAGCAGCCTGATACGGAAAATAGTTCTAAAGCTGCAGAACTTAAAAGTAACAAAAAAATTCAGCCAGCGATTAAACTTTCTTATAAAGAGCAGAGAGAGCTGGATGAATTACCCAATAAAATAGAAAAGCTGGAAAATGAGCAATCTGATCTTGAAGCTGTTATTGCTGAACCGGAGTTTTATCAGCAGGAACAAAAAATAATAAATGCTAAATTAGCAGATCTTGAGACTGTTAATAAAAAATTAGAAATCGTTTATGCTCGCTGGGATGCATTGGAGTCATAATTTTAACTTGATTTATCTGCACAACTAGTTTATCCTCTTTCGCCTTGGAGAGGTGGCAGAGTGGTCGAATGCGCACGCTTGGAAAGCGTGTAAACCGCAAGGTTTCGGGGGTTCGAACCCCCCCCTCTTCGCCATATTATATTGATGACATATTCCTGTCAGTCCAGCAATGTCTATCGCCTTTACAAATTTCTAGTTGCAAATATAATTTAGCTGGAAACTCTGTGCTGAATTGAGTTATTTTGTGTTAAACATTATGATAGCTGCAAGTTAATAATATCGCTTTGGAGATAAGTATGGGTGCAAAAACTTTATATGATAAATTATGGGAAAGTCATATTGTCCGTGAAAACGATGATGGCACTTCATTATTATATATTGACAGACAACTTATTCATGAAGTGACTTCCCCTCAGGCTTTTGAAGGCCTAAGAATGGCTAATCGTAAACCATGGAAATTATCAGCCAATCTAGCCACACCTGATCATAATGTACCCACCAGTCATCGTGAACAGGGCATAGTGGATCCTATTGCAAAGCTTCAGGTTGATACCCTGGATCAAAACTGTGATTTATTTAATATTACTGAATTTAAAATGGACGATATCCGTCAGGGTATTGTACATGTCATTAGCCCTGAACAGGGTGCTACTTTACCGGGTATGACTTTGGTTTGTGGTGATTCTCATACATCAACACACGGGGCTTTTGGTACATTAGCTTTTGGTATCGGGACCTCAGAAGTAGAACACGTTTTAGCCACTCAATGTCTGATTCAGAAAAAATCAAAAAATATGCTGGTGCAAGTCGATGGTCAATTAAATCCAGGTATCACTGCCAAAGATGTTATTCTGGCTATTATTGGAAAAATAGGTACTGCCGGTGGAACTGGATATGCTATTGAGTTTGCCGGAGAGGCAATTCGTTCATTTTCCATGGAAGGTAGAATGACTTTATCCAATATGGCCATAGAAGCTGGTGCTCGTGCCGGAATGATTGCTGTTGACGATACCACTATAAAATATGTTAAAAACAGACCTTATGCACCACAGGCAGAAGTGTGGGATAAAGCAGTTATTTATTGGCAGGGATTTCATAGTGATACTGATGCGCATTTTGATAAAGTAGTTAGTCTGGATGCAACAGAGATAAAACATCAGGTTACCTGGGGTACTTCCCCTGAAATGACCATGGCTATCGATGAAACTATTCCAGATCCTGCAAAGGAAGCCGATTTAGTTAAATCTTCTGGAATGCAGGCTGCTTTGGATTATATGGGGCTTACAGCAGGTACACCAATTAATGAAGTTGCAGTTGATGTGGTCTTTATTGGTTCCTGTACTAATTCTCGTATTGAGGATATGCGTGCTGCTGCTAATATCGCCAAAGGCAATAAGGTTGCGAGTAATATTAAACAGGCACTTGTTGTACCCGGTTCAGGCTTAATAAAACAGCAGGCTGAGCAGGAAGGACTGGATCAAATATTTATTGATGCAGGTTTTGAATGGCGTGATCCCGGCTGTTCTATGTGTCTGGCAATGAATGCAGATCGTCTTGAGTCAGGAGAGCGTTGTGCTTCCACTTCAAATCGTAATTTTGAAGGCAGGCAAGGGCAGGGTGGCAGAACACATCTGGTGAGCCCTGCTATGGCAGCAGCTGCGGCCATTAAAGGCCATTTCGTGAATAGTAATGAGTTAGGCAGTCAGTAGGATATATAATGGAAAAATTTACAAAAATTACAGCAATTGCAATGCCTCTTGATCGAGTCAATGTTGATACCGATGCCATTATTCCTAAACAATTTTTAAAATCCATACATAAAAGTGGCTTTGGACCTAATTTATTTGATGAATGGCGTTATCTGGATCAGGGTGAACCGGGTATGGATAATACCAATAGGCCATTGAATCAGAATTTTATTTTAAACAAATCACGCTATCAAGGTTCACAAATACTTCTGGCCCGAGATAACTTTGGTTGTGGTTCCTCACGTGAACATGCTCCCTGGGCATTAGAAGATTATGGTTTTAGAGTGATTATTGCCCCAAGTTTTGCTGATATTTTTTATAATAATTGTTTTAAAAATGGACTATTACCGATTATTCTAGCAGAAGAAATAGTGGATCAATTATTTAATTTAACTGTTGCTAATGAGGGTTTTCAGTTAAGTGTTGATTTAGCGGAACAAAAAATAACATCTGCCATGGAATCTATCACTTTTAGTACTGACTTTGAACTTGATCAATTCAGACGTCATTGTTTATTAGAAGGTTTGGATGAAATTGGCCTGACCCTGGAACATGCGGATGATATTAGAGCCTATGAGAGCATTCAAAAGGAAATAACCCCTTGGTTGTTTTAATGGTTTTATTGAAACACAAATTAATAATATTTAAGAATAGAGTAGAAAATTATGAGTAAAAAAATAGCTGTTTTACCTGGTGATGGTATTGGTGTTGAAATTGTTGTACAGGCGGTAAAAGTATTAGACTGTTTAAAGAGTGATTTTGCTTTAAATATTGAGATGGAAGAAGGTTTAGTGGGTGGGGCTGCCTATGATGATTCCAAAAACCCTTTACCAGAAGCTACCTTACAATTAGCCAAAGAGTCTGATGCAGTTTTATTAGGTGCGGTGGGTGGTTATAAATGGGAGTCACTGGATATTGCAGTACGTCCTGAAAAAGGCTTATTAGGTTTACGTTCAGAGTTAGAACTATTTGCTAATTTGCGTCCGGCAATTTTATACCCGCAATTAGCCCATGCTTCAACTCTAAAGGAAGAAGTCGTATCCGGTCTTGATATTATGATTGTGCGTGAATTAACCGGCGGTATCTATTTTGGCCAGCCTAGAGGCATTAGGACTCTAGATAATAATGAAAAACAGGGTTTTAATACTCTTGTCTATAAAGAATCAGAAATTGAACGTATAGCTCATGTTGCTTTTGAAACTGCCATGAAAAGAGATAAGCGTCTTTGTTCTGTAGATAAAGCCAATGTTTTAGAATGTACAGAATTATGGCGTGAAGTTATACAAAGAGTAGCTAAAGAGTATAAAGAAGTTGAACTCAGTCATATGTATGTTGATAATGCTGCGATGCAATTAGTACGGGCACCTAAACAATTTGATGTGATGGTGACTACTAATATGTTCGGTGATATATTGTCTGATTGTGCTGCTATGTTAACAGGCTCAATTGGTATGTTACCTTCGGCATCCATGGATAAAAATCAAAAAGGCATGTATGAGCCTATTCATGGTTCTGCACCTGATATTTCGGGGCAGGATTTGGCTAATCCACTGGCAACCATTTTATCTGTGGCTATGATGCTGCGTTATTCTTTAGCAGAAGAATCACTTGCTATTAAGATAGAAGATGCAGTGGAATCTGTTCTCAATCAGGGTTTACGTACACCTGATATTTGTACTGATGCAGATACTAAAGTAGGAACTGAGGCTATGGGTGATGCTGTGGTGTCAGCTTTAAGAGCATAATACTTATAGGTTCTGAGAATTCAAAATATAGATAATAATGTTTTAAAAGGTTTAATAAAATGACTAAAGAATATGATGTTGCAGTAGTAGGAGCCACAGGTGCTGTTGGTGAGACAATGATGGCTATTCTTGAGGAGCGTGACTTTCCTATAAGAAATTTATACCCATTAGCCAGTGCTCGTTCAGCCGGTAGTAAAATCCAGTTTAAAGGAAAGCATTATACAGTGCAGGACTTAAGCGAATTTGATTTTTCTCAGGCTCAAATAGGTTTGTTTTCAGCCGGAGGAAGTATTTCTGAAGAATATGCTCCAAAAGCAGCTGCCAGTGGTTGTGTTGTTATTGATAATACTTCTCATTTTCGTTATGACGATGATATTCCTTTAGTGGTCCCTGAGGTTAATCCTCATGCTATTGCCAGATATAAAGAGCGAGGTATTATTGCTAATCCAAACTGTTCTACTATTCAAATGCTGGTTGCCTTAAAGCCAATTTATGATGCTGTAGGTATAGAGCGTATTAACGTTTGTACTTATCAGGCGGTATCAGGTACAGGTAAAAATGCGATAGAAGAATTAGCGACTCAAACAGCTAATATTCTTAATGGCAAAGATGTTAAAGTTGAAGTTTATCCAAAACAGATTGCTTTTAATGCCCTGCCTCAAATTGATGTCTTTAAGGACAATGGTTATACCAAAGAAGAAATGAAGATGGTTTGGGAAACGAATAAAATCTTTGAAGATGACTCTATTTTAGTCAATCCGACAGCGGTTAGAATACCTGTGTTTTATGGTCACTCTGAAGCCTTACATATTGAAACAAAAGAAAAGATTTCTGTAGAAAAAGCAACAGAGCTATTGAAAAACTTTACTGGTATTGAAGTGCTTGATGATAGAGTTGATGGTGGCTATGCAACGGCAGTAACAGAAGGTGCAACCACTGATCCTGTTTTTGTTAGTCGTATCCGTGAAGATATTTCTCATCCAAGAGGACTGGATATGTGGGTTGTAGCTGATAATGTTCGCAAAGGTGCGGCATTAAATAGTGTTCAAATTGCAGAAATACTTATCAAAGATTATATCTAAGTAATTTCTTTACATATCTTGACCTGATGTAGCTATAAACACTAATTTGTTATGAAAATGTGATCTAATTGACACTTTTAAAAATATTCGTTAATTATTTCATGTTTTCCTTGAGTTTTTCTATTTAACATAGTAAAAATAAGACTAATAATTATAATTAAGGGAGTTGGCAAGTGCGGAAATCAATCCTTGCATGTACGGTGTCTTTATTAATGTCACCTGTTGCTACATGGGCATTGGGTATAGGGGATGTACAGGTTAACTCCTCATTAAATCAACCACTGCATGCAGAAATCGGTATTCATTCCGCAACAAAAAAAGATATTGAGTCGCTACGCATTGATATCGCCTCTAAAGAAGTCTTTAACAAAGTAGGTTTGGTTCGTAGTCACTACCTCACTAAGTTAAAATTCAATATTATACAAAAAAATGGACAGTCTGTTGTTGTCATTACTACGGGTAAACCTTTTAAAGAACCTTATATTGAATTTTTAATAGAAGCGAGCTGGAGCTCAGGTCGTTTAATAAGAGAGTATACAATTCTTGTTGATCCTCCTGAGTTTTTAACTAGTCAGTCAGTTCCAGTTAAAACAGCTGAAGTCAATAGTACTTCAGAAGTCAGACGTGATATTACACCTTCGATGGAAGGCCTTTCCTATGGTCCAACAAAATACAATGATACTTTATGGACTATTGCAAAAAATCTAAGCCCTGATGATGTCAGTATTAATCAAATGATGCTGGCATTACTGAGAGAAAACCCTGAAGCATTTATCAAGAATAATATTAATAATTTAAAAGCAGGTTATGTTTTACGTATTAATGATCAGAAAACTTTATATAAGCTTGATAAAAGAACAGCACAACGTGAAGTTAGTCAGCAATATCAAACATGGAAAGAATTAAGATCGCAACAGACTGCTAATACTAACCTTGTAGATAGAAGTGTGCGTAATGATGTTGTAACAAATGATGGTGAGCTTAAGTTAGTCGCTTCTGGAAAATCAGATGATACGGATAAGATAAATAAAGACTCGAATGTAGATGAACAGGCAAAAGAAATAAGAGAAAAACTGGCTTTATCAATTGAAGCTATTGATTCAGCAACTTCTGAAAATCTAGATTTAAGAGAACGAGTAAAAGAACTTGAAGCTATTCTTGAAACCAAATCTTCCCTGATGGATTTAAAAGACGCCAGTCTTGCTGCATTACAAAAACAAATAGAAGTTAAGAACTTAGAAGTACCTGAAGATTTAAAAACTGAAGAAAATATAGAAACTGCTGCTCAATCAGAAGTTATTGATGAGACTATTGGTGAGACAATTAGCCCAGAGTTTGCTGATCATATTGATGCATCAGTTGAGTTAGCTAAAGACGAACAATTAGCTTTGGACATTGCAGCTAAAAAAGAAGCTGAAGCTAATATTGAAAAGTCTGCTGAAGTTGCAGTAAAAGAACAGTTAATTGAAGCTGAAAAACAAGAATCAATAATTTTACCTGTTAAGGATAAAACAGTTGAAGCTGATAAGAAAATTCAGGAAAAGCCTAAAACACCTGTTAAAAAAACAGTCGTATCTAAACCAGATGAAAAACCTTTAACACCACTATATGAAGAAATACCTGCCTTATTAGTTGGTGAGTATCTACCATTTACTGCGGGAGGTTTAGGATTATTAGTCATATTGCTTATAGTTTTGAAATCTCGAGGTGGTAAAAAAGATCAGGATTTTGAAGAAAGTATTTTAGATAAGCATACTGTTAAAGTAGATAGTGAAGATTTCCAGGAACAGAATAAATCAGCACAAATTGATGATAATTTAGATGATAATGAAACATCTTTCCTAAGTGATTTTTCTACAGAAAATACAGAAAGCTTAATGCCTGATGATACAGAAGCCGACCCATTATCAGAAGCGGATGTATTTATGGTATATGGTCGTTATCTACAAGCTGAAGAATTTCTTAAGGAAGTGATTGAAAAAGAACCTCAACGTATTGACTTTCAAATGAAACTACTTGAAGTCTACCTGGGTGATAATCAAAAAGATGCCTTTGTTGCACAGGCTGAATTAATTAAAGGTCTGATAATTGATGAAGATGAAAATATTGATGTTTCGTCTGATTGGGCCACTATCGTTGCCTGGGCAAAGAAATTAGATATTAATTTAAGCCCTGAAGATTCTATTGAAGATAGTGCTTCTGTTGATGAATCTGATATAGAAAGTGATAGTTTTGATGGGGTTGTGGATGATGGTGAAGCATCTTTAGATGATACTATTGATACAATAGAAAAAAACTCTGAAATTTCAAGTGAATCATCACTTGATGATAATTTAGATGCATTTGAAGAATTAGAAGAGAGTAACGAAGCGCTCACAGATGAGTCTGGTGAAGAACTTGAAATACTAGCTGATGAATCTACAGATTTAGAATTTGATACAATAGAAAATTCAGAGCAGGAAAGTAATGTTCTCATTGATTTAGAAGAAACCTCAGTTGTTGAGCAGAATGATTCTGATAATATAGAGCCTGTAGAAGCTGATTTAGATTTAAGCGAAGAACTCTCTTTTGAACTCGAAGATATTGGTGGAGAAATAGAAGAAAATACTTCTTTTGAAAATGGTCCTCTTAATGAAAATGAGGATTTATTAGAAGAGGGACTTTCTCTTGATATCGAGGAATCTGAAAATGAATTTACTGAAATAGATTTAGATGATAGTCTTGAGTTAGAAGATTTTGAACTTGAAGAAGTAGTAGAATCAAAGTCAGATGAAACGATACAGGAAACCTCTGATGATTTAAGTAACATAGATTTAGAAGATGATCTTTCCCTGGATTCATTTGATTTAGATATTGATGAAAATCTGGAGCTTGAAAATTCAGATTTGGGTGAGAGTGATTTATCACTTGAACTTGATGATGAATTTGATTTGGATATGAGTGACTTGGACCTTGATGGAGATATGGAGGAGGCTAATGCTGTTGATACAAAATTGGATTTAGCAAGAGCCTATATTGATATGGAAGATTTAGATTCAGCTTCAAGCATTTTGACAGAAGTTCTTAATGAAGGTGATGAAGAACAAAAGTCTCAGGCCAAAGCTTTACAGGAACAGGCAAATTCCAAGTAAAAATTTTAAGCTCTAATTTTTTAACTTGTTAAGGACTTTTAATTTAGTTAATGACTCATATTCACCCGGTGATAAAAATAGTAAGCTTGATTATTCTTTCAATTTTTTCAACGCAGGGTGGATGGAATAACCTATATCTAACCCTCGCTATTATTTTACCCTTTTATTTTTTTCGTATGGAATTATTTACTTCTGCGATACGAATGACGTTTAAGTTAAAATGGCTTTTCCTCTCTATCTTATTGGTTTATTATTTTTTTAGCCCTCAAATAAATCATCTTTCTTTAGCTCTATTACGTATATTTGTGCTAATTACCATTATTTTTTCTGTTAATCTTTATTTAAAATCATCAACTATTGAACAAATTCTAGAGTCATTATTATGGTTATTTTCACCATTAAAAATATTAAATATTAATGTTGAGCGTATATCTCTAAGGGCTGTTTTAACTATTGAATATATAGATGTTTTGACAAATAAAATAGAACAACATAAAAATAAGATTTCTATTAGTAATAATTGGAGAGATATTAAAGTTTGGAATTCTTTTTTGATACAGCGTAAAGAAAATTTATTGCAAATAATTAAACACCTGGGGGAAGTTTTAAAGGAGATACTTATAGAGACATCCCCTGAAAATATCGTAGTTCAAGCTGGTAAAGAATATACTATTAATTGTCTTGATGTACCCAGTGGATTACAATTATTAATACCTATAGTGCTGTGTTTACTTTATATTTATAACCCATTTTTATTGGTGAACTTTTGAATAACAAAAAATTATCACAAATCATTTTAAGTCATTTTTATGCTACTTAAAATCATTCATGCCAATTTTTTTGTCTGTGGGCACTTCTAATTATGCGAATTGCCTTAGGTATTGAATATGATGGTTCTGCTTTTTCAGGTTGGCAGATTCAGGCAGGGACTATTCATACGGTACAAGCCACATTAGAAAAAGCTTTAAGCAAACTGGCAGATCAGAAAATTGATCAATGTCAGGTTGCAGGTCGTACTGATTCTGGAGTTCATGCCACAGAACAAGTAATACATTTTGATACTAATGTAGAGAGAACTGACCGTTCATGGGTGTTAGGCTGTAATCGCTACCTTACTGCTCAAACTATTAGTGTACTATGGGCACACCAGGTAGATAATGATTTTCATGCACGTTTTTCTGCCCAGAGGCGTCGTTATCGTTATGTTATTCTTGCCCGGGAAATCAGACCAACATTTCTTAGTAAGCAGGTTGCCTGGTATCGTGGTTCACTGGATTTAAAAAGAATGCAGAGTGCTGCTAAATACTTTGTTGGCGAGCATGATTTTGACTCTTATAGAACAGTGCATTGTCAGGCCAAAAGCCCAGTAAAAACAGTCTATTTTCTAAATGTTTCACAGCGTGGTGAATATTTCTTTATTGATATTGAAGCCAATTCATTTTTACATCATATGGTAAGAAATATTGCTGGAGTATTATTAAAAATAGGTTCAGGTGATGCATCACCTGAGTGGGCAGATGAAGTATTAGAAGCTAAAGACCGAAGCAAGGGAGGAAAAACGGCCCCCTCTGAAGGTCTTTATTTAACCAATGTCACTTATGATAAAAAATTCAATTTACCTACTATTGACTCCACTACAATAATTTAGTCTTTTAATTAAAAGCTTCTTATAAGAGACTTATCCTGCTCCTGTTTATCAGGCTTAGCTTTTATCAGAATATTGATCAACCCAAATCATTGTAGCTGCTATTACTGCTGTTGGCATAATGATAAAATTAACAAATGGAATCATTGAAGCTCCCATAGTAACGCCACCAAAACCTAGAGAAAAAAAGCGTTTCTTTTTCTGTAAGGTTCTCTGCTCAGAAAATTTCAGCTTATGGTTGCCCATTGGATAATCCATATATTCTAAAGA
>JADFVK010000122.1 GCA_015222495.1 Pseudomonadota bacterium | reverse complement strand
TGGCAAACTGGCTTTATTCATTGGCAGGCTTTTTTAGGCATTATTAGCACCAGTACTCTTTTCGCATTAGTTGGCGCAAAACTAACAAATTACCTGCCTGTAACAATACTAAAGCGATTATTTGCATTAGTGTTGTTAGTTGGCGCAATATATTTACTTTTACATTAATTAAAGTAGTAATACGATGAGAAAGTGGATGTGTTTAATTTGTGGTTTTGTCTATGACGAAGCTAAGGGAATGCCTAGTCAAGGAGTTCCAGCAGGAACTAGTTGGGCAAATGTGCCAGAAAGTTGGGTATGTTCTGATTGTGGTCAAAAGAAATCAGGATTCAAGATGAGACCTATCGATAGTTAATTGTTTATTTAATAGCAACTCATTTACTTGTATAATAAGTCAATTTACTCGCTATTGGAGCATCCAAACAATGAATCTTGACCGCGTCGGTTCAGGCAAAAATCTTCCTGATGATATTAACGTAATTATTGAAATCCCTTCACATTCCGATCCTGTGAAATATGAAGTGGATAAAGAAACAGGCGCATTATTTGTTGACCGTTTCATGAATACAGCCATGTTTTACCCATGTAACTATGGTTACATCCCACACACTTTATCTGATGATGGTGATCCGGTTGATGTTTTAGTGATGAGTCCTTATGCATTATTGAGTGGTAGCGTTGTTCAATGTCGTCCAGTGGGCATGTTGAAAATGACGGATGAATCAGGTGAAGATGCCAAAATTGTTGCTGTTCCTCATGACTCTATGTATGACGATGTACAAGATATTGGTGATATTTCTAAGCGCAAACTTGATAAGTTATCTCACTTCTTTGAACACTATAAAGATTTAGAAGAAAATAAATGGGTTAAAGTTGAAGGCTGGGTAGATATTAAAGAAGCTAAAGCTGAAATCATGGCAAGTTTAGAGCGTTTTAATGCGTTGCCTGAAAAACCACAATTCTAAAACTACATAGTTAACGAATTAATATCGGCGGGCTTGGTGTGAACTAAGTTCGCCGATTTTATTTGATGGGAATACGTATGAATTTAGTGTTACAAGGTTCTGAATTAAACATAGCAGACGCTCAAGCTATCGCTGATAAGTGTGATGGTAAATTAAGTTCAACATCACGTTATAGTATTGTTTCATTGCAGAATACTATTTCTAATGATGAAATAAATGAACTTCGCAGTGTATATAACTTTGATATTAACGCTTTGTCTGCAAACCTTGATGTTTCAGCGATGAAGCTATTAGTAACGGATATGGACTCAACACTAATTAATATTGAGTGTGTTGATGAAATTGCTGACTTTATTAATGTAAAACCGCAAGTTGCTGAAATCACTGAAGCAGCTATGCGTGGTGAACTTGATTTTGAATCATCACTTCGTCAACGTGTTGCATTATTAAAAGGGTTAGAAGTTACTGCGCTTGAAAAGGTATATGAGCAGCGTTTACAGTTAAATCCTGGTGCTGAAATAATGCTAAAACACTTGCAACAGCAAGGTATAAAAACGGCGCTAGTATCTGGTGGTTTTACATTTTTTACGGAACGTTTAAAGCAACGTCTAGGTCTAGATTTTACAATGGCTAATGTATTAGGTGAACATAATGGCCGCTTAACCGGTGAGGTTGAGGGTGACATTTGTGGCGCACAGGCAAAAGCTGACTTTTTATTAGCACATTGTGAGAAATTAAATATCCAGCCATCACAAGTTATATCAATGGGTGATGGTGCCAATGATTTGTTAATGATGAAAGAAGCAGGCTTAAGTATTGCCTACCATGCCAAGCCAAAAGTGCAGGCACAAGCGATGACAGCATTAAACTATTGTGGGCTAGATGGCGTATTAGGCTTATTAAGGGCTTGAAATTTAGCGCTACCAGCCCCATATTGCTGAGAAGCTAATAATATTATATTTAAAGAGGTATCAAAATGGACATAATGGATCATATCAAACAAGCAATTGAATCAAACTCGGTTATCTTGTTTATGAAGGGCTCACCTGAGTTTCCACAGTGTGGATTTTCTGCACGAGCATCACAAGCATTAATTGAGTGTGGTGCAGAATTTGCTACGATTGATGTATTAGCTGAGCCAGAAGTACGTGCAAATTTACATCGTTATGCCGATTGGCCTACATTTCCACAACTTTATATCAGTGGAGAGTTAATGGGTGGTTGTGATATCGTTATGGAAATGTTTGAAAACGGTGATTTAAAAACAGCGGTTGAGCAAGCGAGTAAATAACGACAATGAGTAACGAGCATGATCATGATGGGCATAGTGAGAACGAATTAGTTGTCTCACCAACAAAGCCTGAATTAAAGCAGCCGCCGAAGTATCGGGTTTTAATGCTGAATGACGATTACACCCCTATGGATTTCGTTATCGAGGTGCTAGAGGGCTTATTCAGTATGGGTCACGATAGTGCGACACGTACGATGATGCAAGTTCATACAGAAGGGCAGGCATTGTGCGGCGTGTTTACATTTGAGATTGCAGAAGCAAAAGTAGAACAGGCGAATAGTTATGCCCAGCAGCATGGCCATCCCCTGCAGTGTACGCTAGAAGAAGAGTAGCAAAACCTCACAATATAAATAGGCAGAACTATGCTAAGTAAAGAGCTAGAACAAACCTTAAGCCAAGCATTTAGTTATGCGCGAAAACGTGCACATGAGTTTTTAACGGTAGAACAT
>JADFVK010000121.1 GCA_015222495.1 Pseudomonadota bacterium | reverse complement strand
TGCTTTATCAACAAGCATTATCAGGGGAAGCAGTCGTTTTTGATACATTATTATCTACTTCATGTATTCATAACTGTATTAATTGTCAGTCAATTTGCTTAGAACTTTCCATTTACCCAATCTTTGATGAATCAGGTGATGTTATTCAAATCATTTTTGAAGGTGAAGATATTTTAGAGCGTAAAAAGGCAGAAGACTTACAAAAGAATTATCAGAGTGAGTTAGAGTCGCAAGTAGAGCAACGAACATCAGATCTTACCAAAAAAGCAGAGGAGCTTGAGCGAGCAACGAAGTTAAAGTCTGAGTTCTTAGCAAATATGTCACATGAACTAAGAACGCCAATGAACTCTATTATTGGCTTTACTGGTAGAGTAATTAAAAAATCAGCAGATAAACTAGATGAGCGACAATTAAAAAACTTACAAACGGTTGAGCGTAATGCTCATGATTTACTGGCTTTAATTAATGGCTTGTTAGATCTGTCTAAAATTGAAGTTGGAAGAATGGATGTTTATGCGGAACCTTTCGATTTTTCTGTTCTTATTCAGGAGGTTGTAAGTCTAGTTTCACCCCTAGTGAATGATAAAGATGTAGAGTTGAAATTAGAGTTGGAAAACAGTGATATTCAACTTCATACGGATTACACTAAATTAAAGCAAATTCTAATTAACTTACTGAGTAATGCAATTAAATTTACTGAAAGTGGCAGTATTACGGTGACAGCTAAATTACAAGAGCTACCTTCAGAGGCTGAAACACATTTAGTTTTGAATGTAATTGATACTGGTGAAGGAATGAGTGATGCTGCATTAGCTTATGTTTTCGAACCTTTCCGTCAGGTTGATGGAGCATCAACACGAAAAGTAGGTGGAACAGGTCTAGGCTTAGCAATTGTTCGTGATTTTTGTAAATTACTTCAGGGTTCAATTACAGTTTCGAGTCAGCTAGGAGAAGGAACTAATGTTGAGTTAACTATTCCGATAAAATTAGATATTGATGACGAAGTAATTTTTGATGAACAGCTTATAAGTCCTGATAACACACTGAGTAAAACGATATTATGTATTGATGATGAGGTCGAGGCTCTTGAGTTATTATCTGGTTACCTTATAGAAGAAGGTCATCATGTCGTTACTGCATCTAGCTCTGAGCATGGACTTGCATTGGCAAAGCAGATTAAACCTTTTGTAATAACACTTGATATTATGATGCCACATAAAGATGGCTGGAGTATTTTAAGTGAGTTAAAAGCCAGCGAAGAGTTAAGGGATATCCCCGTTATTATTATTTCTTTTATGGAAAATAAAGCCGTAGGGTATAAGCTAGGTGCATTTGATTTTATGCAGAAACCTGTTAACCCTAAACGATTAATGGCTAGTATTCAACGCGTTGTACCAGAAGATGTTAACCGTATAATGGTAATAGATGATGATCATGATGCGAGAGAGTTAATAACTCAAATTCTAGTTGATACAAATATTGTCGTCGAAACAGCAGTTGATGGAAATGATGCCTTACGTACTTTGGAGTCGATAAAATCAGAATTGCCCGAACTCATTTTATTAGACTTAATGATGCCAGATATGGATGGTTTTGAGTTTTTACAGAAAATGCAAGACAATCCACTTTGGGCAAATATTCCAGTTATCATTGTTACAGCAAAAACATTAGAAGAGCACGAACGTGACTTTTTACAACCGCGGGTAAATAGTATTTTAGCCAAACAAGGACTTGCACCTGAGGAGTTGCTTAAACAATTACTTGATGATATTAACGTGCTTGATACTAAAGTAAGCATTTGAAATATTTGAGTTTCTACAAACTATGCAAAAGAACAAGCTATGGGCAACTATTCCTGTTTTGATTATTACAGCAAAAACACTTGAAGATCATGAGCGAGAGTTTTTACAGCCACGAGTGGCAAGTATTTTACAAAAAGATGGATTAACATCAATACAGGTATTGCAGCAGTTGGGTATGGCAATTAGTTTGTTCAATGAAAGGAATTAAAGATGAATAAAACGATATTAGTAATTGAAGACAACCCTGATAATATGGCATTAGTATGCGAGATACTTGAAGATGCTGATTATTTAGTTCAAGAAGCAATGAGAGCTGAAGATGGTATTACAAGGCTTAAGCAGGGGGGGATTGATTTAGTTCTTATGGATATTTCTTTGCCAGAAATGGATGGTATGGAGGCTACTCGCTTGATAAAGGCTGATAATATCCTTAAATCTATCCCTGTTATTGGCTTAAGTGCCCATGCAATGATATCAGATAAAGAAGCAGCATTAGATGCAGGATGTGATGATTACCAGACCAAACCTATTGATGAGGGCGCTCTATTAACGCTTATAGATAATTATTTAACAAAGTGAAAAAGTATTGTTATATATTGATAATAATTAGGTTAGAACAATAAAGAATGAAGGATAGATAAGATAAATGAGTGAATCGTTAGAGTTATTAAATAATGCATCAATGAAGATATTAATTGTTGATGATGTAGCTGATAATGTTGAGCTGCTTTCCCAAATATTGGAAGACGACTATACGGTAATAACGGCATATAGTGGTCAAGAGTGCCTTGAAAAAGCCAAGTTGGAATTACCCAATTTAATTCTTTTAGATATTAATATGCCAGGAATGGATGGCTTTGAAACGATTGAAAAACTTCAACAACAATCAGAAACTCATAAGATCCCCGTTATTTTTATTTCAGCATTTTATAAAGAACCTTCAATGGTGATTAAAGGCTTAGAAATGGGAGCATTTGATTACCTGACGAAGCCTGTTGACGAGGCATTGTTATTTGCAAAAGTGAACGTGGTTAATCGAATTAGGCAAACAGATGAAATGTTGGCTCGTAGTCAGAAAATGGATGCTTTAGGCAAGCTTACAAGCGGTATAGCTCATGATTATAGCAATATGCTAGGTGTCATTATGGGGTATGCAGAACTGCTGGAAGAGGCGCTAGATGAAGATGATGAAAAGTTAAGAAAATATGCCAAACAAATCTATCGAGCAGGGCAGCGTAGCTATAAATTAACTCAAAAGCTATTAACATTTTCTCGGAAAGATACCAATCAAGGAAAAAAGGTTAATGTTAATACTATTTTGCTTGAACAGCTGTATATGCTTGAAAAAACATTAACAGTACGTATTAATGTGGAATTTAATTTAGAGGATGATCTCTGGCCTGTCTATTTAGAAGCAAGTGAACTAGAAGATGCAATTTTAAATTTAAGTATTAATGCCTCCCATGCAATGGATAATGGAGGTAATCTCGTTTTTGCC
Organism: Pseudomonadota bacterium; assembly: GCA_015222495.1. Lineage (GTDB taxonomy): Bacteria > Pseudomonadota > Gammaproteobacteria > GRL18 > GRL18 > GRL18. The sequence goes on along the minus strand of JADFVK010000121.1, from coordinate 1,658 downwards.
ACAAAAAACAGAGTGGTTGAGCAACGTGAAGCACAGCTGTTGCAAATTTTGGCAGGAGACTACATTACTCTAAGCATTACAGATAATGGTTCGGGAATGACTGATGACGTGAAAAATAAAATTTTCGAACCATTTTTTACAACAAAAGGCGATGCTGGAACTGGCTTAGGTTTGAGTCAAGTTTATGGCTTTATGAAAGCTTCTGAAGGTACGATCGATGTTTACTCTGAATTGGGTTTAGGCACCTGTTTCACACTGTATATCCCTAAGTATAAAGATCGAAAACAATTAGAGACCGTGGCAATAAAAAATGAAAGTCCGAATGAGAGTGGTTCTGAACGAATATTAATTGTAGATGATGAGCCAGGTTTAGTTGGTTTAGCTAGCGATATACTTAGTCAACAAGGATATGATGTAATTACGTCAGAAAGTGCTATGGAAGCATTAGAGGTATTAAAAACAGAGAAAGTTGAGTTGATACTATCAGATGTTATTATGCCAGAAATGGATGGATTTCAATTTGCAGCCGAAGTGAGAAAACAATATCCACAAATAAAAATTCAATTAGCGAGTGGCTTTCATAATAGTCACTATACTAATTTAGTTGATAACGATCTGCAGTTGAAATTATTGAAGAAACCATATAACTCTCAAACATTATTAAAGAAAGTTCGTGATTTACTTGATGAATGATTTAACTAATAAAAAGAAAAGATGATGAAAATCTTAATTGTCGATGATAATAAAGATAATGTAGAGTTAATTCGTCAAATATTGATTAATGAACATCGCTTACTGCTAGCTTTTAGTGGCCAACAATGCCTAGATATCGCACTATCAGAGCAACCTGATTTGATAGTGCTCGATGTTAATATGCCTGAAATGGACGGCTATCAAACTATGCAAAAACTGCAGAGTGATATCACGACACAGAAGATCCCTGTAATTTTTGCTTCAGCCTACTATACTGAATCATCCATGATAGTTAAAGGTTTAGAGCAAGGTGCGTTTGATTATTTAACCAAGCCTATTTCTGAAGATATTTTATTGGCGAAAGTAAAGGTGGTTGAACGGCTAAAATTAGCAGATGATGATATCAGGCAAAAAAAGGATGCTTTAGAGGCCGCTAATAAAAAGCTTGAGTCAGCAGATCAGTTAAAGTCAATTTTTTTAGCAAGTATGAGTCATGAATTGCGAACGCCCTTAAACTCAATTTTAGGTTTTACTGGTTTAATGCTAATGGAGGTGGCTGGTGCTATTAATGAAAAGCAGAAAGAGCAATTAGCACGGGTTAAGTCGAACGCAAACCACCTATTGTCACTTATAAATGATGTGCTTGATATATCAAAAATTGAAGCAGGAAAATATGAGTTAACACTTGAGAGCTTTGACGTTGTTCATTTAGTAAATGAGCAGGTTGAAGCATTCATTCCTGAGTTTGTTGAGAAGGGACTTGATTTTGAAATTCAACTTCCAAATATGCCAGTTCTAATTAAAAGTGATCAGAGGCAAGTTAAGCAAATAGTAATGAACTTTTTGAGTAATGCATTTAAATTTACCGATGAAGGGTGTATTACAGTATCTATTAATCAACATGATTCAGAGCAGTTATCTATTAGTGTAAAAGATACTGGTACGGGTATAAAAAAATCAGATAT
>JADFVK010000120.1 GCA_015222495.1 Pseudomonadota bacterium | reverse complement strand
TTATAGTGAGAAAATTCCATTGAGAACTGACCACGACCAGAAGTCATAGTACGCAGATCACCAATATAACCAAACATTTCACTTAAAGGAACGTCAGCTTTAATACGAACACCTGTAGGAGTTGATTCCTGATCCTTGATCATACCGCGACGACGATTCAAGTCACCAATACAATCACCAACATGATCTTCCGGTGTAAATACATCTACTTTCATAATAGGCTCAAGTAACTGAGGTCCGGCCTTTGTCATAGATTGACGATAAGCACCATTAGCTGCTAATTCAAATGCCATTGCAGATGAATCCACCGCATGATAAGCACCATCTTGTAAGTTAACAGCAACGTCAACCACAGGGAATCCAGCTAAAACACCTTCAGCCATCATCCTACCGAATGCTTTCTCAATAGCACCCCAGTATTCACTTGGGACATTACCACCAGTAACAGTTGACTCAAATGTATAACCGCTACCCACTTCACCGGGTTGGATAGTATAGTCAATACGACCGAACTGACCTGAACCACCTGATTGTTTCTTATGAGTATAAGAATCTTCAATAACTTTCGTGATGGATTCACGATAGGCTACCTGAGGCTTACCTACTTCTACTTCAACACCATGGGTACGCATAAGAATATCAATTTTAATATCCAGATGTAACTCACCCATTCCCTTAAGAATCGTTTCACCACTTTCTTCATCTGTTTCAACATGGAAAGAAGGATCTTCTTTAACCATCTTATTCAGAGCAATACCCATTTTCTCAGAACCACCCTTATCCTTAGGATTGATAGCAATCGAGATAACAGGCTCAGGGAATACCATAGGCTCTAATGTGGCAACATTTTTTACATCACTTAGGGTATGGCCTGTTTGAGTATTTTTCAAACCAACAAAAGCAACAATATCACCCGCTTCACAGGAATCTAATTCTTCACGTGAATCGGCATGCATTTCAACAATACGACCAATACGTTCTGTTTTACCAGTAAATGTATTTAATAGAGTAGTACCCTTATCAACACGACCAGAATAAATACGCATAAAGGTCAAGGCACCAAAACGGTCATCCATAATTTTAAATGCTAATGCACGAACGGGTCTCTCAGCATCAACAATGGCATATTCACCTGTTTCATTTCCATCTAAATCTACTTCCGGCTGAGGCTTAACTTCAGTTGGATCTGGAAGATAATCAACAACTGCATTTAATACCGGTTGAATACCCTTGTTCTTAAACGCAGAACCACAGAGTGTAGGGAAGAAATCAAGTGCAATCGTACCCTTACGAATACAGCGCTTAATATCATCGATTGAAGGCTCTTCACCTTCAAGATAAGCTTCCATTAAGTCATCATCTTGCTCAAGAGCTGTTTCAATTAACTGTTCACGGTATTCTTCAACTTTATCAACCATATCAGCAGGAACATCTTGCAATTCATAATTAGCAGGATCATTTGATGAATCCCAAACCCAGGCTTTACGAGTTAACAGATCAACAACACCCACAAAATCATCTTCAATACCGATAGGCAAGGTCATGACCAGAGGATGAGCTTTTAATACATTTTCAATCTGACCTATGACACGATAAAAGTCAGCACCCAGGCGATCCATCTTATTAATAAAAATAACACGAGCAACACCAGACTCATTAGCATAGCGCCAGTTAGTTTCTGACTGAGGCTCAACACCACCAGAACCACAGAAAACACCGACACCACCATCTAACACTTTTAGAGAACGATAAACTTCAATGGTGAAGTCAACGTGTCCCGGTGTGTCAATAATATTCATACGGTGGCCATCCCACTCACAGGAAGTTGCAGCAGACTGAATGGTAATACCACGCTCCTGCTCCTGATCCATAAAGTCAGTAGTTGCTTCGCCGTCATGTACCTCACCAATCTTATGGGTCTTACCCGTCAGATTCAAAATACGTTCAGTTGTGGTTGTTTTACCCGCATCAACGTGTGCGAATATGCCTATGTTACGGTATTTACTTAGATCAGCCATAATATTACTCAGTTAAACTCTTGTTAATCAATGTGAAATTTAGTTTGTGTGGGTTAAAACCCTTTCCGTTAGTAAATAAAGTATCAATACTAAAAATATTTAGCATCAAAACCTAAAAAAACGGAATTCGCTTCAGCAGATATTGAATGCTGATAAGCGTAGAAAATAACCCGCGATCATAGTGATATTATGCAAAAATATCAATAGAAATCGTTATTTATTTGTAAATAGCATAAAATAGTGTATAGTCCGCTTCTAATAATATGCGCCTGTAGCTCAGCTGGATAGAGTAGTGCCCTCCGAAGGCATTGGCCGGACGTTCGAATCGTCTCAGGCGCACCATTTTCTTGTTTTTCAGTAGCTTACAAAGCATAAAAATCATTCAAAACCAAGAATGACTGCCACCCCGAAAAATAATATAAATTCTTAAAATGTGACCTTTACCCTAAAATAATTATTACTGCTTTCCATCATTTCCTAATATAGGATATAGTATTGTTAAAATTTTTTGTTTCCACACTAATTAGACCTTTTGTAACAGTTGAGTAAAGAACTTCAAGCATACTGTATTGCTTTTTATTGGTATACCACCATTGGTATACTAAATAGTATACTTATATTGATACATAGAATTCTTTACAAAATAACCAGATTTGTAGTCACCCTTCTAGAGGGTATTTCACTACCACCCTAAAGAACAAAAACTCAATCTATAATTACTGCTCATTGTACTTTGCAGTGATTCGAGTCAATTTTAGCCATCCTGAATTTTCGGTATAAGCAGCAATTTTAGAATTTGACATTCTGAAACTGTTTATTTCCCAGTAAAACACTCAGTTCTATCTCTTAAACTAAAGATCCTAAGTGGCTATAAAGCCTTAATATTGATAAAATTACATTTAAATAAGTAAAAGTGAGAAATCTAATGAAACAATTTATGATATTGAGTCTTATCTTTGGGGTTATGGGAGCAATAGGAGGTGTACTTTCCCGTTCATCTACAGGGATAGTGTTTATAATTTTGCTAATAACTACGGCATTTGCTGCATTTCTATGCTGGAAAGATATTAAAAATGATTTATGAACAGTAGTATTAGATCGAGTGGTAAAACTCCTATGGAAAATTTGATATGCTAATAGCGTTATTACTTGGTTTTATTACCATATATCGGTAAATTCTATTCAACCATTGAAGTCATTTTATTGGTGCATGAAGTTAAAAAGAGTTTAATCTAATGTGTGATTCTATTTTGTGATGTAACATCTCTTTAAATACTTTCTCAGCTATACTAATACGAGGTTGATTGTTATTTCTTCTACGTAATTTCCCCAGTATAGTTTTTCTTGGTTTGATATTTTTTAAATTAGTTATTTTTCTTTTTCCAATACAGCCATCAAAATGCTGGGCATAAATAAAATCCGGGTGATATTGCAGACGTTTTTCAATAGCTTGAACACCACGTCTTCTATTTCCGAGACTAAGTTCAGCATATGCAAGATTAATATATTTCTGGGGTGGATGAAAAAGTTTTTAAGGCATCATAACAGTTGTTTAAACCACTTTGATTTTTATGTGATAATACTTGAACAAGTCCCATAAATGATAAATACTCAAAATATGCTATTTCCAATGACTCGGTATTATTAACCGCCAAACCTATATATTCTTCAGCTTTAGATAAATTATTATCATGTAAATAATAAAGCCCCCGATAGAAAAGTTCTATAAAAGCGTAGTTTTCTGATTTTGTACAAGCATTAGCTGAGGCAATTTCATCGTCTTCATTAGTGAGTGGATCGGACGTACTTATTTAATATTCTTATAAACATAGGTTAATAGATGCGGTGTGCCACCAGAATAATTAGATCATAAGCTAATATTCTGAACTAATATATATGAGTAATCTGACAAAATTCATATTATTATTCTTAAGTAATTAATAATCATTGCAAATTTATCCAGATAGAGGAGAATTGAAATTATAGATTAAACTTATTAGTTGTACTGAAACAAATTTATATAACAAGAAATATAACTATAAGAAGAATTCGGAATGAAAGTTTTTATAACACAGTTGCCTTTGGTTTTTAAGAAAATTTTCTTGACGGAATTATTACTATTTATTTTATTATTTTCAATATCATTACAGGCTGAAACAAGGTATCTTTTCCCCAGTGATATGATTGTTCAGTCTAAACAGGCTACTTATGAGGCTAATCATTCATATCGCTATCCAGCCCATGTTCCTACATATGTAACACAGGGCAGTTCACTCTATAATCCTGCAGAGGTTAATAGTTATCCTGTAGAATTGAATACCAATCAATTTAACAACAGTATTTATAATCAATCAGAAATAACTCCCAATCCAATACCGATGGAAACGGGTGAACAATATAGACAGAATACCCACAATTACTTGTATGTTAGTGATATCGAACCAGACAAGCGTTTAACCAATCAGAAAGCTAACGCCTTACAGTATTCATTACAAAAAACAAAAGAACAAAATCGATCGATTCCTACATCACATTTCTCCCCATATCAAAGAAATACACCAAGGATGCTACAGGGTGTTTTTACAGGTATTATTCCACCAAGATATGGTTATCCCCGCCCAAACTATAACTATAACTATAACCATGGAGGCTTAAATAATATGATTTTTAATCAATCTATTCCATTCACTGGTTATGTGATATTCCCAGAACAGTGGAACTCACCTGGCACTGGCAGCCAATAAAGTTTATAAAATCACCACAATATAATTATCATTTTAATTGAATAGGAACTCATGTGTATAATTCTAAAAATCTGGAAGAATATGGTCTAATACAAAATAATAATGACCGACTGACACAGATAGTTGACTGAGATAATATTTAAATAGTCTGGACAATAACCTGTATAGCAAGTATTCTCATGAAAAACTCATTTGCTAAGAGGTAGATATTTTATGGACATTTTCCATATTGAAGAAGAAATAATACTTAAATCATGGGATGATATCATTCATCGTCCTTGCTATAAATCTCCAGTCGAACCAAATAAATACCATTTCATTCATATCTCAGCATTTTATTCATTAAAAGGTGAAAGTGCACACTGTGGTGTGAGCGATTGCCTTAAAGAGCATAATCGTGGTTTTCTGGTGAACACTGCAGATAAAAATGAAACCAATCTCTGTGAAGATTGCGTGCAGCGATTTTTCAATGTCAGTTTTGAAAAACAGAAAAAGATTCTTCAAGATAATAGTGTCATTAGAAAACAGAAAATTCGATTAAATAAAGTACTTGAGCAAAATAGCATTAGAGAACAGGTCAATGAACTTAAACAGGCATATCAAGGGGCTAACTGGCTTTATCATGTATTAACAAGCTTTTGTGATACCTATCCGATGGAGCTGCTGAGCACACTAAAAGAGTTAGCAACAAATAAGGAGCAGAGTACTGCTCTTTCCGAGCGTATTGAAAATGAATGTAATCAATCCCAACGTGATGAAATTGAGAAATTACAGGGTTTAAATATATTTGTATTGGACATCAGAGAAGAACTGATTTTAAAAATATTAAAACCTTTAATTGCATTGGAAAAACTCACTGTTGAAACTGATGAAAATCCATCACTCACCCGTTACTGTAAATGGGCTGATGGCCTGGATGAACAATTTTCCCTGGTTGAAGAACTGATTGAAGAAGGACAGTTATTTTTTGCACCCTTTAACTTAGAAAGATTAAAGAGTATTCCTTTATCAAAATCAAATACTCATTTAGTTCAATCATTAAACTGGAACATTAATAAAGCTGCTAAAAAATAATTAATCTCTTAAACCCGTATTATTTAACGAAATAACAGTCTTTTTTATTTTAGTAGATGAGGTTCGGGGATGATATTGAACCTGAACAATTTTCTTCCCTTCACTTTCTAAATATTGTTCAACACCTTGATTATGTGGTTTTCTACCCCAATCTTCGCCAATAACAAAAATATCTGCTTTGACTTCCTTACAAACGGCTATGTAATCAAGTTCATGGTAAGGGAGTACAATATCAACACACTCTAAGGCTTTGAGCATTTCCATTCGTTGCTCAAGAGGAATAACTGGTATCGTTGGTTTGTAAAGATTGACGACTTCATCTGAAGCGACACCCACTGCAACCGTATCACCTAATGTTTTGCAGTATTCAAGTAAAGCAAGGTGACCCACATGCAACAAATCAAAAGTACCTACTGTATATACGACCATTTTTAAATTGAATCCTTTGAACTATTTGTATGTCCTGTTATTATACCACGATCTTAGCCTCAACAAGTTAAATGTAAGTAGTACTG
>JADFVK010000119.1 GCA_015222495.1 Pseudomonadota bacterium | reverse complement strand
GGCTATGCGGAATCAATTGTACAACTCTCAGAAATATTAAATAGTAACTCTATACTGTTAAATGCTGTTTTTAATAATCTAGATCTTGATAAATATAATAAGCTTAAAAGTATCCATTCTTCTATTGATGAGATGATTCTAACTACAAATAACAATGAAAAATTATTTATCGAACTAGGTGATGTCGAAATTACAGATTGGCTGTTAAATACAAATAGTGTTGATTCAATTATTACTAGGAACAATAAAGCTTTATCTAATCCAAGTTGGCTTAATACATGGTTAGATTATATGAGGCTAAAGGAAAAGCTATATTCACAGGGGTTAGATAATGTTATCAAAGGATTAGAATCCGAAAAGATAGAGACAAAAAATTTAAAAGATATTGTACAGCTAGTTGTATTTCACCAGTTATCTGAAGACATTTTAACTGAACATACATATTTGTCACAATTTAGCGGTATGGAACAAATGGCGATTAGAAAGAAATTTCAGGAATATGATCGTAAAATTATGAAGCTTCAACGTCAGAAAATTGCATATAATTCATCTAGAACTAATCCTCCTCTCGGGAATTCATCTGGGAAAGTATCTACATATACAGAAACATCGTTAATTAAACATGAGTCAGGTAAAAAAACGAGACATATTGCAGTAAGAAAACTGTTAAAACAATCTGGTAAAGCGATTCAAGCATTAAAGCCCTGTTTCATGATGAGCCCAATGTCGGTTGCACAATATTTAATACCTGGACAGTTTGAATTTGATTTGGTCGTCATGGATGAAGCATCCCAAATAAGGCCTGAAGATGCATTGGGTGCCATCGCACGATCTAATAAGTTAGTCGTAGTAGGTGATCCTAAACAATTACCTCCAACTAGTTTTTTTAGTAAAACCTTATCAAATGATGACGAAGATGTGATTGCTTTAGAAGAATCAGAAAGTATTTTAGAGTCCGTAATACCAATGTTTAAGACTAGACGATTAAGATGGCATTACCGTTCTCGTCATGAGTCACTAATTGCATTCTCAAACCAACAGTTTTATGACTCTAATTTAATTTTATTTCCCTCACCATTTCAAGAGTCAGATGAATTTGGAATTAGATTTAATAAAGTTGAAAGAGGGCGTTTTCAAACAGGAAGAAATGTTGAAGAAGCAAGAGAAGTTGCAGCAGCTGCTGCAAAGCATTTAAAGGAGCATTCTGATGAATCTGTAGGCTTAGTTGCCATGAACACTCAGCAACAAGCTGAAATAGAAATGCAGTTAGATCAACTCGCTAAAGATGATAGTTTGTTATCAGACAAACTTGATTACAATAGATCGTCAGATGAACCCTTATTTATTAAGAATCTTGAAAATGTTCAAGGTGATGAGCGTGATGTAATTATTATATCGATGACATATGGTCCAGAACAAATTGGTGGAAAAATACACCAACGTTTTGGGCCTATTAATACTAATGTTGGTTGGCGTCGATTAAACGTTTTATTTACACGTTCAAAAAAACGAATGCATATATTTTCATCAATGGGATCTGCAGATATATTAGTCTCTGAAAGAAGTAGTCGTGGTGTAAGTTCATTACGATATTTTCTTGAATATTGTGAAAGTGGACATTTGCACCATGCACAACATACAGGAAAACCTGCGGATAGTGATTTTGAAATTGCTGTAATGCATGAGCTGGCTAAACATGGGTTTGAATGTGAGCCACAAGTTGGTGTTGCAGGCTACTTTCTTGATCTTGCTGTTAAGGATCCTGGTAATCCTGGAAGATTTTTGATGGGGGTAGAGTGTGATGGAGCCACATATCATTCAGCAAAATCTACTCGTGATAGAGATAGATTACGTCAAGATATCTTAGAGAGTCTTGGATGGCGAATTAGACGCATATGGTCAACTGATTGGTTTAAAAATCCACAGGCTCAAATTCAACCAATTATTCAAGAGTTAAATAAACTTAAAACCCCTATTGTAGAAGAACAGGAAATCAAACTTGCTGAAGACAAGATTGATGTGGAAACGAAATCAATAGAGGTAATCGAAGAAGCTCAACAGTTAAAAATTGATGATGATATTGACTTGAAGTCGCGTTTGCTTGGATTCAGCAAGAATGTGATTGAAAAGAAATTCCCTGATGTTGATGATGAACATCGATTTTTACGACCGGCTATGGTTGAGGCGTTATTAAATCATATGCCATGTTCAAAAGCTGAGTTTTTAGAATATATACCACCATATTTAAGAACGGGCACAGATGTTAAAGAAGCAAAAATGTATATAGATAAAGTTCTCGAGATAATTGCTGATTATGGATAAGGTTATTTTACTATACCAATTACCGTAAATAGGTAGTTAACGGAAACTGGATAAGTTTAGTTTCTAACTTCAGAAAAATATAAAACTGAAGAACATTTAGACATAAATTTTATTGGATGAATAATTAGAATGACAGCATTAGAAGAACTACTCCATACATACCGAGAAGCGGCTCAATCAGAGCGTGAAAAAGGTACTTATTTTGAAGAACTTATTCGTACGTATTTTCGCTATGAAGCTACCTATGCCGATTATTATAGTGATGTGTGGTTGTATTCTGATTGGGCAGAAGAACAAGGAATAGACAAGCGGGATACAGGTATAGACTTAGTAGCTAAAACCCGTGGCACAAATGAATACCATGCTATTCAATGCAAATTCTATGCTGAAGACTACAAGGTTCAGAAGAAGGATATAGATAGTTTCTTTACTGCATCAGGTCAGAAACCTTTTACGCACCGCATAATTATTACCACTACTAATAACTGGAGCGAACACGCAGAAGATTCATTAATTAACCAGCAACCCCCTGTTAACAAGATAGACTTACATGATCTGGAAAATAGTCAGATTGATTGGGCTAAGTACCAGGCTGATAAAGCCCCCGTTCTTAAAGAAAAGAAAACATTATTTCCACACCAAAAAATAGCGTTAAATAACGTTGTTCATGGCTTAGAAACAGCCGACAGAGGCAAGTTACTTATGGCTTGTGGTACGGGTAAAACTTTTACAAGTTTGAAGATAGCAGAAGAGTTGGCTGGCAAAGGAAAGCGTATATTGTTTTTAGTTCCAAGTTTGTCGCTGTTGTCACAAACACTAACTGAATGGACACAGGAAAGCAGTACACCATTACATAGCTTCGCTGTATGTTCTGATAGTGAAGTAGGTAAGAAACGTAAAAAAGACGATGACAGTGTTCAAACGTT
>JADFVK010000118.1 GCA_015222495.1 Pseudomonadota bacterium | reverse complement strand
ATCTTTGATACTGAGGGTGCAGATTTTAAAAAGGGAGAGCTTTGGGCTAAAAACATAGTTTGTGTGATAATTCCTGCTATTCTTTTGAGTGAGTATCTTTATCAGATAACATTTTTTCTTTTTGTAAGGCTTTTTTAGCCTGACTACGGGCAATGGCTTCTTTAATTAAGTCTGCATTTTTGCTTTTCTTTTGATCATCTGTAGCATCTTCACCATCCGCTTGTGCTGCCTCTTTCTCTGCTTTCTTTTTTGCCAGTTTTTCTTTTCTCAAACGTGAAGCTTCAGCTTTGGCTAATTTGGCTTTTTCTAATCTCTGCTGACGAAACTCATGTCGCTCACGGGCAATATCAGCCTTATTGCGCTCGTATTGTTCTGCTAAAATTTCTGTTTTAGCATATCTGTAGTATTGTACTAAGGGGATATTACTGGGACACACATAGGAACAGCAGCCACATTCAATGCAGTCAAAAAGATGATATTCCTGAGCTTTGTCTAAGTCTCTAGCCTTAGCATACCAATATATTTGTTGTGGCAGCAATGACATAGGGCAGCTATCAGCACAGCGGGCACATCGAATACAGGGCATGGCTGGTGGGGGAGTGGCTAATTCATCTTTATTACTGACTAAAATACAATTAGCAGCCTTGCTTATGGGAGAGTCGATCGAAGGGATTTCAAAGCCCATCATCGGACCACCTAAAATGACTTTATCTGCTTTTTCTTTATCTAAACCGGCGTATTGCAAAACTTCACGAATAGGAGTGCCAATGAGCACTTCGATATTTTGTGGTCGCTTAATTGCTCCTCCAGTGATGGTAACTATTCTGGAAATTAGTGGCTCAGCACGATAAACAGCCTGGTAAATAGCGGCTGCAGTGGTGATATTATGGCAAACAATACCAATATCCATCGGCAGCTTGCGAGAGGGCACTTCCTGGCCTGTAAGTATCTGAATTAGTTGTTTCTCACCACCAGCTGGATAACGGGTAGGTACTTGAATGAGCTCTATTTTTGTCTCGCTATGGGGAACTTTGTATCCCTTTATTGCACCCAGCAGGGCCTGATAAGCTTCTGGTTTATTATCCTCTATACCAATAAGACAGTTTTTAGCACCGACAGCTTTTTTCATTAATAAAATACCCAGAATGACTTCTTCAGGGCGTTTTTGCATTAATATATCATCACAGGTGATATAGGGCTCACACTCAGCTGCATTAATGATCAGAGTTTCAACATTGTGATGCTGTGCTGTGTTGAGTTTTGGTGCTGCGGGGAAAAGGGCACCGCCCAGGCCAACAACACCGGCATCAGCCACTTGTTCAATAATTTTCTGTGGGCTTAAAGATTGAATGTTATCTGTTGGAGAATGTTCAACCCATTGGTCATAGCCATCAGTTTCAATAATTATACATGGAGCTTTCAGCCCGGAGGGATGTGAAATAAGACGTTCTTCAATGGCGTAAATAATCCCTGAGCTGGATGCATGGATGTTGGCACTAATAGTTTCTTTTTTAGCAATTGCTAGTAGCTGGCCCTTTAACACTTTATCTCCCAGTGCAACAATGGGCTCAGCAGCCTGTCCAATATGTTGACTTAAAGGAATGCTTAGATAGCGGGGAAGCTTGGCAGAACTGATAGCTGTTTGATTAGAGCATTGTTTGTTATCGTCTAATTTCAGACCACCGGGAAATGACCAGAGATGGTGAATATGTTTGATCAGGTTCATGGGCGGATATTCTCCGCTGTGACTTGATTAAGGGTGTTAAAAATATTTCCCTTTTTGAGTATATTACTAGATTGCTCATTTATCGAATATTGGGGTATAGGCCATTGCCAGTTCTTTGTAGTTTTTTTGATGGATACCATTTCAATACAATCGACCGGACAGGGAGCAATGCAAAGTTCACAACCGGTACACTCACTTTCAATAACTGTATGCATCTGCTTGGCGGCACCAAGAATGGCATCAACTGGACAAGCTTGAATACATAGGGTACAACCGATACAGGTTTGCTCATCAATAATGGCGACAATGCTTCCTTCATCGAGTGTGTTTTCTTCATTCAGAGCCAGAACTTCCACATCTAATAGATCAGCCAGGGCTTGAATGGTATTGTCACCACCCGGAGGACATAGGTTGATAGGAGCTTCACCGGCAGCAATGGCTTCAGCATAGGGGCGACATCCGGCATAAGTACATTGACCACATTGGGTTTGTGGTAATAGCTTATCAATATTGTCTACTACAGGGCTGGATTCCACCTTGAAATAAATGGCGGAAAATCCTAATACCAGGCCAAAAAAAGCAGCCAGAGAAATTAAGGCTATAATGCCGTATAGCATACTAATTAAGTCCCTTATCCAGGCCGGCAAAACCTAAAAATGCAATAGACATTATACCTGCAGTAATTAAGGCAATAGGAGCCCCCTGAAAGATTCCCGGGACGTCAGATGCAACAAGGCGTTCACGAATGGAGGCAAAAACTATCATCACCATAGAAAAACCGACTGCCGCACCAAACCCAAATAATATCGATTCAAAAAAGCCATATCCGGTTTGAACATTTAATAAGGCAACACCCAATACCGCACAATTGGTGGTAATCAGAGGTAAAAACATACCTAAAACCTGATACAACATAGGACTGGTTTTATGTACGATCATTTCAGTCAAATTTACCACAGCGGCAATCACTAGAATGAAGGTGATGGTTCTAAGATATTCAATATCCAGAGGAATAAGAATGTATTGGTTGACCAGATAGCTGGAAGCAGATGAAATGGTCAACACAAAAGTGGTCGCCAAAGCCATTCCAGTGGCCACTTCCAGTTTTCTTGAAGAGCCCATAAAAGGACATAGGCCAAGAAACTTGACTAGAACAAAATTGTTCACCAGGATGGTGGAGATTAATAATAAAAAGTATTCACTCATATAAGATCAGTCGTTAGTCTAAAGTCCAAAGT
>JADFVK010000016.1 GCA_015222495.1 Pseudomonadota bacterium | reverse complement strand
TTTACTTTATGAAACCTTTGCTTTAATTCGTGAGGTTTCAGGCAGACAAATTAATATGCGCCATTATGATGTACAGTTAATGGGTGGATGGGTGATGATTAAAGGGCAGATTGCTCAAATGCAGACGGGGGAGGGTAAAACCCTTGTAGCTACATTGCCTGCTTGTGTGGCGGCAATGTCAGGTATGCCAGTTCATGTGATTACAGTGAATGATTATCTAGTAGAGCGTGATGCACAATTAATGACACCTATTTATCATCAATTTGGTTTAACAGTAGGCATCATTACAGAAGATATGGATCTGGAAGCACGTCAGGCCTCTTATGCCTGTGATATTACTTATTGTAGTAATAAGCAATTGACTTTTGATTATTTAAAAGATAAACAGGTCTTAGGTCGTAATAATAGTAATTTACAGTTGCAGTTGGAAAAACTTGGGAGCAATGAAAATCTTATTGCTTCACGTCTACATTTGCGGGGCTTATGTTTTGCCATAGTGGATGAAGCAGATAGTGTTTTAGTTGATGAATCGCGTACACCGCTTATTTTATCTCGTGAAGTGAAATCATCTGATCAACAAAATATGTATGAGAAAGCTCTGGAAATTGCGGCTAAACTCAGACTTTCTGATGATTTTATTATTGATCAACGTAATCGAATGATTGATCTCACTCTATGCGGCTCTGAGTTGATAGAACAGGAAACACAACGTTTGTCTGGTGTCTGGTCGGCAAAAAAGTATGCGCAGGAAATGATTGTACAGGCATTGAGTGCTAAATATTTGTTTTTAAAAGATGTTCATTATCTGGTTAAAGATGATAAAGTTGTGATTGTAGATGAGTTTACAGGACGTGTGATGCCGGATCGTTCCTGGGAAGCAGGTTTACATCAACTTATTGAAATAAAAGAAGGCTGTGAAATCAGCGGCCAGAAAGAGACACTTGCAAAAATCAGTTATCAAACATTTTTCAGGCGTTATCTACACCTGTCTGGTATGACGGGTACAGCCAAAGAAATTGCCAGCGAACTATTTTCAGTTTATCAGTTGATGGTGATTGATATCCCCACCCATAAGCCTGTTTTAAGACAACAACTAAAGACTCGTTATTTTTCAATACAGGAAAACAAATGGCAGAGTGTTTTACAGCGCATAAAAGTGATTCATAATACAGGCAGACCTATCTTGGTTGGGACTCGATCTGTTGAAGCATCTGAATATTTGGCACACTTACTCAGTGTAGCAGGACTGAATTTTAATTTGCTGAATGCTCGTCATGATGAGAATGAGGCTGAAATTATAAAATTGGCAGGTGCTGATTCCTGTATTACTTTAGCAACGAATATGGCGGGTCGGGGCACGGATATTGGTTTGTCTGCTGAAGTCAATGAAATGGGTGGGCTGCATGTGATTGCAACTGAATGTCATGAATCAAAAAGAATTGATCAACAATTATTTGGTCGTTGTGGGCGCCAGGGTAATCAGGGAAGTTATGAGATGTATCTCTCACTGGATGATGAAATAAGCAATAAATATACAGCGGACTTTATTCAGTTTTTTTGCCAAAAAATACTTAATAGTCATCTGCCTGGAGCTCGTTTTTTTACCAAAGGTGTTTTTAGCTGGGCTCAATATCGTGCACAAGCACATAATGCAGCTATTCGGGCGAACTTATTTAAAATGGATAGTAAAAGAGGTGATATGCTTGCTTTTTCTGGTCGTTCCGATTAAAACGTAGCTTATAATAACATAAGGTGATAAAGGTTTTTTATGTATTACAAAATGATTTCTTTGATGCTTATTTTTTTGACTGTTTTATGTTCTCACAATATTTTTGCTGAAGACATCCTAAACAGTGATAATCGTTTTGACTGTGTTATCAGACCTTCTTTATTCGTTGAATTAAGTAGTCAGGTCAGAGGTGTTCTGGAAAGTGTCGAAGTAGAACGGGGTGATTTGGTAGAAAAAGACCAGTTAATTGCAAAACTTATGTCAGGTGTTGAAACAGCGAGTGTGCGTCTTGCCAGAGCAAGAGCAGAGATGAGAATTGATATAGAAACACGAACTGCTGAGAAAGCTTTAAGAAAGCGTAGTTTTAAGCAAGTTGAAAAATTATATAAAAAGGAATTAGCTTCTTTAAGAGAATATGATGATGCAAAAACTTTGAGTACTATTTCTCATCATGAACTTAGAAAAGCCATAGAATTAATGCACTTAGCTGAATTGGAGTTAGCTCGCACAGAGGAAACATTAAGTTTGCGCCATATAAAAAGTCCAATTTCCGGTGTGGTGGTTGAGCGCTTGAAATCACCGGGAGAATTTATAGAAGAACAAGCTGTTGTAAAAATTGCTCAGATTAATCCTCTGCATGTGGAAACCATCGTTTCTGAGGATCAATTTAATCGTATAAAAGTGGGTATGAAAGTAAAAGTTTATACCATGACTCAGGATCAGATGGTTTATGATGCCCATGTCACAATTGTTGATCCCATTATTGATGCGATGAGTGGTACCTTTGGGGTTCGCCTGGAACTAGCAAACCCTGAACGTAAAATACCTGTGGGTTTGCGATGTGAAGTATCTTTTGATTTATAATAATTAAGTGACTAAACAAACCTTCTCAATGAATATCAACAAGTTAAAATCCAACCTCTCATTCTACTGCTTTGTTTATAAAATAGTTATCTTGTATGGCTCTTTAATAAATATGGGTTTTTTATTCAAATGTGAGCCGGTATGATATGTTTTTTGAATTGTATGAAGATAAGTTTTTTCACAAAATTATAATAAGTAACATATTTTGCATAAATAATGATACTATCTTTGATTCAAGTAAAAAGTACTATTCAATGAGTTTATTCAATTTATATTAAGGAACATAATATGAAAAAAATTTTATTAAGTCTTGTTATTGCATCATCATTGTCAGTGGCAAGTACGTCAGCATTAGCTAATTGTGACCCTGGTGAAATTGTCATTAAATTTAGTCATGTGACCAATACTGATAAGCACCCTAAGGGCATTGCTGCTTCATTGTTGGAAAAACGTGTTAATGAAGAAATGAATGGTAAAGCCTGTATGGAGGTGTTCCCAAACTCAACTCTTTATAATGATAAAAAAGTACTTGAAGCCATGTTAAATGGTGATGTACAAATGGCAGCGCCTTCCTTATCAAAATTTGAAAAATTTACTAAAAAATTCCGTATTTTTGATTTACCCTTTGTGTTTGATGATGTAGCTGCTGTTGATCGTTTTCAAAACTCTCCTGATGGCGAGAAACTAAAAAATTCTATGACTCGTCGTGGTTTGAAGGGTTTAGCATTCTGGCATAATGGTATGAAACAAATGTCAGCTAATAAACCATTGATAAAGCCATCTGATGCAAAAGGACTTAAGTTTCGTGTAATGGCCTCTGATGTTCTCGTTGCTCAATTTGAGCAGTTAGGTGCCAGTCCGCAAAAAATGTCATTTAAAGAAGTGTATGGCGGCTTACAAACCAAAGTAATTGATGGACAGGAAAATACCTGGTCAAATATTTATGGTAAAAAATTCTTTGAAGTTCA
>JADFVK010000117.1 GCA_015222495.1 Pseudomonadota bacterium | reverse complement strand
GCACCAATTGCTATGGAAGAGGGTTTACGCTTCGCGATTCGTGAAGGTGGCCGTACTGTAGGTGCTGGTGTTGTTGCTAAGGTTATTGAGTAATAGCTGGCAAGATACTCAACATTAGTCAAAGAGCCTCTTGAAGTCCCCCTTTTTTAAAGGGGGATATAGGGGGTTTAACAAACAAATAAAATAGGACAAGATATAATGTCGACAGAAGATCAAACAATCCGTATCCATTTAAAAGCATTTGATTATCGCCTTATTGATATCAGTGCAAAAGAAATTGTTGAAACAGCAAAACGTACCGGCGCTATTGTAAAGGGACCAATTCCTCTTCCAACACGCAGAGAACGCTTTGATATTTTAACTTCACCACATGTGAATAAAGATGCTCGTGATCAGTACGAACTGCGTACCTACAAGCGTTTAATGGATATTGTTAAGCCAACAGATAAAACAGTCGATGCTTTAATGAAGCTTGATCTGGCTGCAGGTGTTGATGTTCAGATCAAATTGAACTAAAATACCGCCTCTTAATTTTCTTTATCACATTCATGATAACTTTATTTTGAAGTATAGATGAATAAGCTTTTCAACTTTTATAATTTTATATAAAAGAGTATGAAAAGAATTTGGATAAAGGTTTAATGCTGACAAAGCCTGTGTAAGGTTTTGGACAATTTTAAAGACGTTACAGATCAACCGAAATCTGTACATAATTTTGTAGTCTGCCCATAATTATATAAAAGCAGGGTAGATTGCAGAGGAAACTAAAATGAGTTTAGGTTTATTAGGCCGTAAAGTGGGTATGACCCGCATATTTACGGAACAGGGAGAATCTATCCCTGTAACAGTAATAGAAGTGGAACCTAATCGCATCACGCAGGTGAAAACCAGTGAAAGCGATGGGTATAATGCCATTCAGGTTACTACGGGAAGTCGTCGTGCTTCTCGTGTTAGTGCCGCTGCCAGCGGACACTTTGCTAAGGCAGGTGTTGAAGCAGGTCGTAAATCAGTTGAATTTCGTCTCAATGCAGATGAAGTGGCTGATATGACTGCTGGTAATGAAGTTAAGGCTGATATCTTTGCCGTTGGTCAGAAAGTTGATGTGACCGGAACTTCAATAGGTAAAGGTTTTCAGGGTGGTATCAAGCGTTATAATTTCCATCGTCAGGATATGACGCATGGTAACTCTGTTTCCCACCGTTCAAATGGTTCGATTGGTATGAACCAAACTCCAGGACGTGTTTTTAAGGGTAAGAAAATGTCTGGTCATATGGGTGCTGCAAAAAGTACTGTCCAGAACCTTGAAGTCATACGCGTAGATGTTGACAAGAATTTAGTTTTAATCCGTGGTGGTGTACCGGGTTCTAAAAATTCAGATGTCATCGTTAAGCCTGCTGTTAAAGCATAGGGGAATATAAATGGAACTGAATTTAACAACAGCTTCAGGTAATGCCTCTAAAAAGACGCTAGAAGTATCTGAAGAAACATTCAATAAAGATTTTAATGAAGCCTTGGTTCACCAGGTAGTTACTGCATATTTGGCAGGTGGACGTGCTGGAACTAAGGGTCAAAAAAATAGAGCTGCAGTCAGTGGTGGTGGTGCTAAGCCATGGCGTCAAAAAGGTACAGGTCGTGCCCGTTCTGGAACTATTAGAAGTCCAATCTGGCGTAGTGGTGGTACAACATTCGCGGCTAAAAACCGTGACTTTTCACAAAAAGTGAATCGTAAAATGTATCGCTCTGCAATGATTTCAATAGTCTCTGAATTAGTTCGTCAGGATCGTTTAGTGGTATTAACCGATCTTAAAATGGATGGACCAAAGACTAAAGAATTAGCCGACCAGTTAAAAGCTCTCAGTACTAAAAATGCACTGATTGTGACAGCTGATTTTGAGCAGAATATTTATCTTTCTTCAAGAAATCTGATTAATATCGAATATACTGATGCTCAAAATATCAATCCGGTTAATCTGGTGCGTTATGAAAAAGTAATTATAACTGCTGATGCGGTTAAAAAAGTTGAGGAGATGCTCAAATGAACCAGGAACGTATCTTCACAGTTTTAATAGCGCCTCATGTTTCTGAAAAGAGCGCACTCAATGCAGAATACAATAATCAATATGTATTTAAAGTAGCCATTGATGCTAATAAACCAGAGATTAAACAGGCAGTAGAAAGTGTTTTTGATGTGAAAGTGTTAAAAGTACAAACAAGCGTTGCAAAAGGTAAGGTTAAGCAATTCGGTCGTATGACAGGTCGTCGTAAGAACTGGAAGAAAGCTTATGTTACTTTAGCAGAAGGTTCAACCATTGAGATGATGTCGGGCGAATAGCCGGGCTAAAGTTGAGGTAATAAAATGGCTTTAATTAAAAGTAAACCAACTTCAGCAGGGCGTCGTTTTGTAGTTCATGTGAAACAAGATGAATTACATAAAGGCTCAGGTCATGCACCGCTGCTTGCTAAGAAGTCAAAATCAGGTGGTCGCAACAATCATGGTCGTATTACTACGCGCCATATTGGTGGTGGTCATAAGCAACACTATCGTGTTGTGGATTTTAAACGTAACAAAGATGGTATTCCAGGTAAAGTAGAACGCTTGGAATATGATCCAAATAGAACTGCACATCTGGCATTAGTTTTATATGCTGACGGTGAGCGTCGCTATATTATTGCACCTAAGGGCGTATCTGCTGGTACTCCTATTAATTCAGGTGCTGAATCTGACATCAAACCTGGAAACGCCATGCAATTGCGTGACATTCCGGTTGGTTCAACCATTCATTGTATTGAAATGAAGCCAGGTAAGGGTGCACAAATTGCACGTAGTGCCGGTACTTCAGCTCAGTTAATCGCTCGTGAAGGCGCGTATGTTTCAGTTCGTTTACGTTCTGGTGAAATGCGTAAGATTCATGTCGATTGTAAAGCAACGATAGGTGAAGTCAGTAATTCAGAGCATAGTCTACGTAAGCTCGGTAAAGCAGGAGCAACTCGTTGGAGAGGTATTCGTCCAACAGTTCGCGGTGTTGCTATGAACCCAGTTGACCATCCACATGGTGGTGGTGAAGGTCGTACATCTGGAGGCCGTCATCCGGTATCTCCATGGGGTACTCCTACTAAGGGTTATAAGACACGTAGTAATAAACGTACTGATAAGTTTAT
>JADFVK010000015.1 GCA_015222495.1 Pseudomonadota bacterium | reverse complement strand
TGGAGGGGGGAGGATTCGAACCTCCGAAGGCTGAGCCAGCAGATTTACAGTCTGCCCCCTTTGGCCGCTCGGGAACCCCTCCATACCTCAGAAAGGACGGTATTATTGGTTAATTTTGTTAATCTGTCAAGAAAATTTTCTTGTTTCTTTGAAAAAAAGAGTGTTTGTTTCGCTTGTTTTGTAGCAATTTGCAGTTTAGCCTTGTCGTCACATCTTTTTAAGGCTTAGAAAACTCACTACGCTCAGACAGTTCTAAACCTTAAAAAGATGCAACCACAAGACTTTACAATGTTCATGGTGAGTAGTTACAATAAAATGAGTGAGCGTAGACCTACAAGGGTTATTGCTTATAACAAAGCTGAGTAACCACCTTTTGAGTATCTAAATTATCATATGAGAATATCACGATTTTTTATAGATTCTATCTTATCTATTAATCACTCTATAGAACTACCTTCCGAGCTCATTAATTATATTGTTAATGTATTAAGGCTCAAAGCCGGTACTGACATTATTCTATTTAATGGCCTCGGTGGAGAATATACTGCGACTTTAACAGAAGTAAAAAAACGTTGTGTCATTGTGCAGATTAATCAGTTCATTAAAAAAGATATTGAATCTCCTTTAAAAATTCATTTATTTCAGGGAATTTCTCGTAGTGAAAGAATGGATTATAGTATCCAAAAAGCTGTGGAACTGGGTGTAGATGCCATTACTCCGGTATTTACACAACGTTCTAATGCTAAGCCGTCTGATAGTAAACGTCTGGATAAGAAGCAGCAACATTGGCAAAAGGTTGCTTTAAGTGCCTGCGAGCAGTCCGGGCGTACATCTATCATTAAAGTTAATCCGGCAATTCAGGTAGGGCAATTAAACAACTATTCTGCTGACTTGAAATTATTATTATCCCCTGATGCTGATTGTTGTTTATCTGACCTGAAAGAGAGCAAACCTCAAAGTATTAATATTTTTATTGGCCCTGAGGGCGGCCTAAATGATTTAGAAATTGAATCAGCAATTTCACAACAATATCAAAAAATACAATTAGGCCCGAGAATACTGCGAACAGAAACTGCTGGGATGACTACTATCAGTATTTTGCAATATTTATGGGGTGATCTCGGATAAAGCGGCAGGACTTTATGTTAGAATAAGGCTATGACGATAAAACTTGGTATTGTAATGGATCCTATCGCATCCATTAACACAAAAAAAGATAGTAGTTTTGCAATGCTGCTTGAAGCACAGCAGCGTGGCTATGAAATTTACTATATGGAAATGGCTGATTTGTTTATTGAAGACAATCAGGCTATGGCTTATACACAGAAGCTGCATCTAACAGATGCCTCCAGTGATTGGTTTCGATTTATTGAACCCGACAAAAGTATACAACCCCTGGCTGATTTAGATGTTATTCTGATGCGTAAAGATCCCCCTTTTGATATGGAGTATATTTACGTCACTTATATGCTTGAACTGGCTGAGCAAGCCGGTACTCTCATTGTTAATAAGCCTAGCTCTTTACGTGATGCCAATGAAAAGTTATTTACGCATCAATTTCCGGATTGTACGGTACCCACTCTTGTTAGTCGCAATAAGCATCAATTTAAAGCATTTTTGACTCATAATAAGGATATTATTGTTAAGCCTTTAGGCGGCATGGGCGGTCATTCTATTTTTCGTATTAAGGAGGATGACCATAATTTTAATGTTATTTTAGAGACTATGACGGATCATGGCGAACATTATATTATGGCACAGCGTTTTATTCCGGAAATTACTCAGGGTGATAAACGTATATTGCTGATTAATGGTACGCCTGTAGATTATGCCCTGGCTCGTATTCCTCCGGAAGGTGAAACCCGTGGTAATTTAGCCGCCGGCGGCAGTGGCGTCGGTCTTCCTTTAAGTGACCGTGATTACTGGCTGTGTGAACAGGTTGCTCCCAAACTAAAAGCCATGGGACTGATATTCGTTGGTATGGATGTGATTGGCGATTTTATTACAGAAATCAACGTCACCAGCCCGACTTGTATCAGAGAATTGGATTCACTCTATCACTTAAATATCAGTGCGTTGTTGATGGATGAAATTGAAGAAATTATATTAGATAGTTAGGATGGCTTCAGCCAATAAACTTCTAAAAAGCTAGGGTGAAGAGCTCTTAAATGATTTAAAAAGATACTCTAGGCCATTAACTTTAATTTCATGTGTAATCGCCATTAGTTTACCTAACTCTCCTGCTGGAAAGCCTTTATTGGCAAACCAGACCACATAAGGCTCCGGCAGGTCAATTAACAAGCACCCCTGATATTTTCCAAAAGGCATTTTATACTGCGCCAGCTTTAAAAAGAGTTTAGCATCAGATAAAAGTATTTCTTCATTAGTTTTTTGCATTGGCTATGACATTTTGTAATTTAAACTATTTAAGTTTCAACAATGATAATTCATTTATAGTATAATCCTAAAAAACTCATTAGCCATCTACTACAACGCCCGAAGGAAGTACTCCTGGGGTGCGATGTCCACTGCGTTTTTTAGGATAATATTTATTAACCCAATCAAGATATAGACTATCCATGAAAAAACTTTTACATCCGGTTCTGATTATTTACCACGGCAATTGTCCTGATGGTTTTGCCTCTGCTTTAGCAGCCGATCTCTTTTTCCAGCAATATGAAAACCATTCTTCTGAAGTATCATATTACAAGGGTCGACATGGAAATCCTCCACCAGATGTAACAGGCAAAGAGGTCTACATTCTTGATTTTAGTTTTCATCGTAAAGACATGGAATTACTTTGTCAACAAGCTCATAAAGTTACTCTAATTGATCATCATATCAGTGCTGAAAAAGAATTACATGGGCTTGAATTGGAACATGATAACCTTAAAATCATATTTGATATGAGCCAGTCAGGAGCAATATTATCCTGGAAATTTTTTCATACCTCAGCAGCACCTAAATTATTTGCCCATATTCAGGATAATGATCTCTGGCAGTTTAAACTAGACAATACACATCGTATTATTATGGCTATTATGTCTTATCCTATGGAGTTTCCGCTGTGGACAAGCTGGCTGGATGATGACGAGAGTCTGAAACAATTAAGTAATGAAGGTATTATTCTTGAACGTCAGACCAATAAGCTGATAGGACGCTATAAACCTGCTGCACGTATGGGAAAAATAGCCGGACATTCCATCCCTGTGGTTAATGCACCCGGCACTATTGGCAGTGACTTGTTACATCAACTTTCTGATGGCTATGCTTTTGCTGCTGCTTATGAGGATAAGCGTGACAGACGTGTCTGGCAACTGCGATCAGGAGGCAAGAAAGCTATTGATGTTTCTGAAATTGCACAACAATATGGCGGCGGCGGGCATAAAAATGCCAGTGGCTTTAGTAGCGAACATTTTATTATAGAATTATAATCATGGCGATTCACTGGTACCCCGGTCATATGCATAAGGCCAATAAAGCGATTAAAGAGGCACTGCCCAATATTGATTTGATCATAGAGGTCCTCGATGCACGTATTCCCTTCAGTAGCCAAAATCCATTATTATCTCAACTTAGGGGTGATAAGTCCTGTATTAAAATACTGACCAAGAGTGATCTTGCTGATGCCGATTTAACCCGTCAATGGCAAGACTGGCTGGAAAAGGAACAAGGAGTAAAGACACTAGCTCTGAGCATTGAACAGCCTGAACGAATGCGCCAGTTAACATCTCTTTGCCGAAAAATGGTCCCTAATTCCAGTGGCAAGCATAAAATCATTAATACCATGATTATGGGAATTCCCAATGTCGGTAAATCCAGTCTGATTAATATTCTCACTGGGAAAACAATTGCAAAAACAGGCAATGAACCTGCGGTGACTAAAAATCAGCAGCGTATTAAGTTAGCAGATGACATTGTTCTATTTGATACGCCCGGTGTGCTTTGGCCAAAAATAGAAAACCAGAACAGTATGTATAGACTGGCCAGTTCCGGAGCTGTAAAAGATACCGCTTTTGAATATGATGATATTGCATTTTATGTGGCGGAATACTTATTGTCAGCCTATCCGGAAAATTTATTACAGCGTTATAATTTAGCCGACTTACCGCAAAATGAACTGGAAGTCATTGAAGCTATTGGTCGTAAACGTGGCTGTTTAAAAGGTGGGGGGCGAATTGATCTGGATAAGGCCAGTAAAATTCTACTGACCGAACTCAGAGCAGGAAAAATAGGCCGTATTAGCCTTGAAACCCCCACTCTAATAGAACAAGAGTTAAGGGAACAGGAACAAACTACTCCGCTAAACAAATCTTCTTATGCAAAACGGCTTTAAAGGTCTTTATAATTAACATCGTAATAAATAAGGTCAATATTGTAAACAGGATAACCCCCAGTGCTGAAAATAAAGAATTTTGAGTTCTTTGATACATTTCCATAGTAGCGATACTAATGGCTGCCAGAGGGAATGAGTAAGCCCACCAGGATAGAAAAAACTGCAATTTTGAAAACTGTCTAAATTGACTAAATACTAATAGTGTAAAAAACAAAGCCGCATAATATAAAATTCTGGCAAAATTATCCAGCTCTCCATTGAGATGTAGATAAGATAAAAATCCCACTGCCGGCGGTGCAATAAAAATAAAAAATGTTGGTATCAATTTCCCGGGCAGTGCAGGATGAAAGATCAAGCGATAATAAATAATCGTTAATAGTACCGGCCAGAAAATAATACCAATACTAAAAAAGAACCATGAAATGTCTGTATAGCCCAAAGAAACACCTGCAATCGGCACTAGTATATTTCCCACCACAGGGATAAACCAGGCTGGGTTCATATGATTAATATTAAAGTGATCATGATGGATCCAGGCATTCATCACATAGAGAGTAAAAATAAGATGTAAACTACTGCCAACTATCCAGAAAACTCTTGCCACTTCAATATTAATATTTAATATAGCAATTGATAATAAAATCAGGCTGATAGAAATAGTAGGAAAAAAACTGAGTTTAATCGGATGATGTAATTCTTCTATGACGGCAGTTTTTTCTTTTAATAGTTTTGCACCGTAGACTAATAATAAGGATATAAATAAGCAGAGTGTTAATGCTAGAAAAACTTTTGAAATAGCAGGTTCAAGATGATATATTGATTCTGCTTTGGTCATCGCAATAGTAAAGCCAGCCATTCCCATCACCGTGGAAAAAAATGACACAGGAAAGTGGTAAAGTCTTGATTGCTCGGCTTGCATATTATTACTCCAGATACATATTATAAAATGTGATCATAAACAGATTGAAAAAAATTATCTGTGACTTTATCACCAGTGAGTATTATCCTGTGCTTAATTTAGGATTAAGCAGGTTGTAAAAAAGTTGGCCAGTGCTTGTCCACAACCATCACTCTTTGTTGTTCTAACCATAATTGTTGTGTTTCATCAAAATCTACTTGCACGATGAGGACACTACGTTTTGTATGATTAAAATGAACATCTAATTTATAAGTCATTTCTTTGGCTGTGTATAAGTGATCTTCTAAGGACTCAAATATCTGAGGGACCAACCAGTCTAATTTTTCCAACATTACCCAGCGACCTGTTTCACCGGGATCAGATAAATACCAGTTATCAATTGTTCCCCATTTACCATTTAAAAGTTGCGGATTAATATAGCTAAGTTCTTTTTCATTAAGTTCTTCTTCTCCTGTAACAGGCAAAAAGATCATACCTTTCACGAGGCCAAGTGGATGACAATTAATATGTTTTTCATCTGTTAAATCGGCAGAAAATAAATCTATTAACTTTTCCTGAGCTTCTACTGTATTTGATAAGGGAAGCTGCTTATTAAATAAGTGTTCAAGCTTACGCTCCAGCCAGTCATGACCATTAGGTCCCAGCAGCCGCTCAAAGCCAAACTCATCAGGCTTTAAGCAATAAAATTTAACCGCTATTTCTAAATGAGTAAATTGCTGCTGCATATCCTGGTAGATGAAGTCAATTTCACCCAGAGTTTCGTTATATGTTTTATGTTTATCTTTTCTCTGAATCTGTATATGTGATTCATAACGTTTTAATTCAGATTGTTTTTTTAATTGTTCAAAAATAAAAGTCCAATAGGCTTCAAAGCGAATACCTAAACGCCATGATTTTTGAGCTTCAAGGTATTGAATAAGAGGATCCGGATGTTGATCTAAGTCCTGCAGAAAAGGTTTAAGTTTTTCATAGAGATCAAGGCACCATTGCTGTTCAACACAGGCTGGGTAAACGGCAGCGTATTTGACTAACCCTGGGCTAATGAGTGACCAGACCAGGGCTCGAACCTGAGGTGTTTTATAAAAACTATATTCTGTGATGTTCATTAATCGTTCCATAACAATATCACAATAACTTATCTAATCCACGCAGTAGATCATTTTTTATATCTGCTATAGATTCTAGCCCCACAGCAATACGTAATAAGCCATCACTAATACCTGCTTTTTCCCGTTCTTCGACTGGGACACGACCATGTGTTGTCGTAGCCGGATGAGTAATAGTTGTTTTAACATCACCCAAATTGGCTGTAATAGATAATAAACGGGTATTATCCACCACTAACCAGGCATTTTCCCGACTATTATTTTTTAATTCAAAAGACAATAAGCCACCATAGGCACTTTGCTGTTGCGTCGCCAGGTCATAACCCGGATGATTTTTTAATCCCGGATAATGAACTTTATCTACAGCAGGATGTGCTTCAAGCCAAACAGCAAGCTGCATAGTATTTTCACAATGGGCTTTCATTCTTAAACTTAAAGTTTCCAGACCTTTTAAAAATATCCAGGCATTGAACGGGCTCATAGTAGGACCTGTGGTTCTCAGCACAGCATAAACTTCACCACCCACTAATTCTTTTGAGCCTAATACTGCCCCACCCACACCTCTTCCCTGTCCATCCAGATACTTGGTTGCTGAATGAATAATCACATCAGCACCCAGTTCCAGAGGTTTTTGCAGGGCTGGTGTACAAAGACAATTATCTACTACTAATAGGCAATCATGCTGATGAGCCAATGCAGATAACTTTCTAATATCAGCAATTTCCACCAGAGGATTAGAGGGCGTTTCTAAAAATAAAATTTTAGTATTATTTTTTATTGCCGCTTCCCAGGCTGATAAATCTGTTAAGTCTACATAAGTGGTCTCCACTCCGAAACGAGCCATGTAATTATTAAATAAAACCACAGTAGAGCCAAAAATAGCTCGGGAAGAGACAATATGATCGCCTGTTTTTAATAATCCCAGACAAGTACTCATAATTGCAGCCATACCCGATGAAGTAGCAACACAGGTTTCAGCACCTTCCAGAGCCGCTAAGCGATTTTCAAAGGCCCTTACAGTTGGATTGGTAAAGCGTGAATAGATATTACCCGGCTCATCACCGGAAAATCGTGCCGCAGCCTGAGCAGCTGATTCATACACATAACTGGAAGTAGGAAAGATTGCTTCACTATGCTCAGCTTCGTGGGTCCTTTCATAACCTGCCCGAATTGCCAAAGTATCAAAGCCTAACTCTGCTTCAAAATCAGATAAATCATCACCATTCATTGTTTTTCTCATTAACTTATTACTGAATGAGTTAATTATAACTGTTTATTTTAATTTTTGTAAAAACAGAGTAGATTAACTTTAAAGAACTCAGTTAAATCTGTTAAAATGCGTTGTTTTAAAATGTTTATGCAAAGAATAATGAGAATGATATGCCTATCAATTATAAAAAATTAATATTATTTGTTTGTTTATTTTTTTCTACTGCTTCTTTAGCTGACAGCGTTATTATGAAAGATGGTTCTGTGTTAATGGGTGAAATTGTAAAGAAGGAAAATAATAGCCTTATGCTTAAAACGACTTATGCCGGCACACTCAAGATTAAGTGGGATCAGGTGAGAAGTTTTGAAAGTAAGGAACCGGTCAGTATCTTATTAAAATCTGAAAGATTAGTATCCACACGTTATGTCAACAATACCGATAAGGGCATCAGTCGGATTAAAGAAAACGGTGAAAACTGGAAAAGTGAATTTAAAACTGACAATGTTTCCTATATTAATCCTGATCCATGGCGCCTGAATAAAGGTTATAAAGTGAGTGGAAATATTCACTTCGCTTTAGAGTCCGATCATGGGAATACAGTAGAACAGGATATTGATATTGATGGAAAACTCGAATTTAGAAGTCTGACAGATCGTTATACACTGACAGGTATCTTAGAAAATGATACTGATGATGGAAAACAATCCGAGGATAATTGGTTATTCACTGGAAAATATGACCGTTTTACTACTAAACATCGTTATTATGGAGCGGTGCTTTCTTTTGAACGAGATCGTTTTGATGATTTAGACTTACGTACAATTTTAGGTGCCTATGCGGGACGACAGTATTATGAAACAGATGATTTAAACTTAAGATTAGAAACAGGTTTATCACAAGTCCATGAAACTAATATTAAAGCCGATAATGATAAGTACCTCTCTTTTAACTGGTTTGTTGATTACGATCAGTATCTATTCAATAAGTTTACCCAGTTTTACCATAAGCATAATGGCCTATGGAATTTAGAGAATACTAAAAGAATGACTTTGGCTAGCCGGACTGGCTTTCGTTTCCCTTTAAAATCAGGCTTTGTGGCCAGTGCAGAACTAGAGTTTGATTATGATAATGATCCTAAGGCCGATATTGGTAAAACAGATACTACGTATCGCGTAAAACTCGGTTACCAGTTTGAATAAGCTCTTATCAAACATGAATTTGTCACCACTGCCTCTTTGCAGATAAAAATGTTTGCAAAGCAACAGCGGCGAAAATTCATTAGCCGAGGGCTCAAGATTTAATTTGTAGTATTTCCAGGTTCAGTCGTTGCCTATCATCGAATAAACGTTTCGATATCATCCACACTGCCAGCATAATACCAAAGCCCGTACCGGCTGAAATAAGAAAAAATATTAGAATTTGATATTTAACCGCTTCTACCGGAGGCGTACCTGAAAGAATCTGACCCGTCATCATACCCGGTAAACTCACTATACCTGCAATCGCCATAGAATTAATAATAGGTATCATCCCGGTACGCACACTTTCGGCACGAATATCCTTAATCACCTCATGATAATCCTGGCCTAACATCAAACGCTGTTCAATAATTAAACGCTGTTGATAAACACTTTGATTTAACTTGTCCATCCCCAGAGAAATGCCATTCATAGTATTACCTAATAGCATACCTAATAAAGGAATAGCATATTGCGGTGTATACCAGGGTGTCGGTGAGATAATGACTACCAGACTCATAAATGCCATAGTAAAAGAAGATAAAAATAAGGCACTGGTACCAATCTTAAATCCAGTCCAGCGTTTTAAAGGGTATTTCTGTCGGGCATTAATTTCATAACCGGCAACTAATAGCATAATCATAGAAATTAAGGCTAATAAAAATAGGTTATTGCTGGCAAAAATCAGTTTTAAAATATAGCCCACAAGCAACAATTGAATGACATTACGAATCGCAGCTATCACTAATTGTTTAGCAATATTCAGTTGTAATACCAAACTGGTAATAGCCAATAATATGATGAGGACTGAGGCAATGAGCAAATCCCAGGGTGTCAGTTCAATCATTATACAACCCCCTTATTGGTACAATTTTTTATTTCATAATGATGCTTGGAAAGTATTAATACAGACTGACACACACGGGCTAATTGCTCCTGATCATGACTTATCCAGATAATGGGAATTTGATTAAGAGTCTGATAAACAGCAATAGTACTTTCCACCAGCAGTCGGTTTTCTTTATCCAGATTGGCGGTAGGTTCATCCAGTAATAATGCCTGAGGCTGATTCATTAACACTCGAATACAGGCCAGTCTCTGTTTCTCACCACTGGATAAATGCGCAATTTGCCAGTCCATCACTTCTTCTTTAAAGCCCAGAGAATTAAAAAAACCTGCATCAAAGTGAGAAAAATGTTCCCCCACTGTTTCAGCCCACCACTGACTTTCAGCAGGCAATAATGTTACTTGTTGTCGCCATTGAGGAGCAGGGATAGTTTGGCAAGCTGTATCATCCAGAAACACTTCTCCCTCATGAGGAATCATGTCAGCCAAAGCTTTAAGAAATACAGATTTACCTATTCCTGAAGGACCTGTCACTCCCAGGCAATTACCCGCAGGCACAATAAAATCGAATGACTGTGATAAATCAGCTAAAATTGCAGTAATATTTAAGTTTTTAACTCTAAGTTCCGGCATGTTCTTATCAGCATATTGGATTATTTGCGTGTATAATATTATTTTGAGTCCAGCTAAGCAAATACTAAAGCTATTACACTTACAAAAACTATAAGCGACAACTCACCATGAATCATTCAATGGGCTATGATTACTTGTTTTTCAGACTTTGAACTGTTTGCACCCAAAAGCGGGCATAGCAAGCGTAGCGAGTTTTCAAAGTCTGAAAAACGAGTGAGCTTAGACCTGCAAGGGTTATTGCTCATAAACATACTGAATAATTAAAATATAATTAAAAATGAATTCATCTCCTATCTGGTTAGAACCTGATAATATCGAATTTCCACTAACTGACTTAGCATTGACTGAGCCTGATGGCCTTTTAGCTATTGGTGGTGACTTATCACCACAACGTATTATCAATGCTTATTTAAATGGTATATTCCCCTGGTATAGTGATGGACAGCCTATTTTATGGTGGAGTCCAGATCCCAGAGCAATACTATTTCCTGATAAATTACACCTTTCTAAAAGTTTAAAAAAACTAATACGAAAGGGCACTTATACTATTACTTTAGATACCGCTTTTGAAGAAGTGATTACTTACTGTTCTCAAATACCTCGCGATGATCAGCCTGGAACATGGATCACAGAGAAAATGAAGCAAGCCTATATTAGTTTACATAAGCTAGGCATTGCCCATAGTGCTGAATGCTGGTCAGGTGATCAATTAGTAGGTGGCTTATATGGACTGGCACTAGGGAAAGTCTTTTTTGGAGAGTCTATGTTTTCTCATCAAAGTAATGCTTCTAAAGTGGCATTTTCTTATCTGGTGGATAAACTCAATCAGGCTGATTATCAGTTAATCGACTGTCAGGTGACAAGTGAGCACTTACTTAGTCTGGGTGCAGAAGAAATTCCCAGA
>JADFVK010000116.1 GCA_015222495.1 Pseudomonadota bacterium | reverse complement strand
ATAGTGTTTTTTAGTGGGGATATATTAACATAAAAGTGATAAAAATTATATGCTTACTCTTAAGTTAATGGCATTGATGGGACGGAAGCGGAATGACGATTAAAGGGTGGTAGGGTACATTATAAGTTGGCTATGTTCCTTAATAATCAATGGGTTTACGATTTGTCTTTGGCTCTTGAATCTTGCTCTTTAACCTCAGAAGTGAGGATAGGAAACAAGTTTCAACTCTAACTAAAAGTACGTATATTTGTGATGAACCTGATTAATTATCTAATGACTTACTTTAGCCTGATCCTGACACATTAGGTAGGCAAAAACCCAGGTGGCAATAAAGGGTAAAATCACCATATAAAGATTAAGCTCGAAAGAACAAAATAAATCATGATCCATACAATTATAAATATTACTGGCAGCTGACATCCAGGCAAAAGAGGGTAGTGGCAATCCTGCATGCTCACCCAGCAAGATAAGACCCGGTGCGAAAAACACAGCTAAAAAGCTACTGCGGATCAAACAGGAAACTTTCTTTTTAATTAACCACTTTCTAATCCATAAAATGACTAATACATAAATAATTAATGCGACAATACCTATACTAATAATTTCAATACCTGTATTAAACATTTTATTTACCTATCTATTCTGCCAGCTTTGCTGGATTTTAAAAAAACCGAAAAATACTGACTATTTTTCGGTTTTATATATAAATTACTCCATAATTATTATGGAATAATTTATTTTTTAACTGTACCGCCAGCTAATTTAGCACAAGTACCTACTGGAACAAAAATCCACTCTTCAGCATCATTATCTACTTTAGCCATACCTGCACAAGCATGCTTGGCTGTACCACAATCATTCATACCCGCTTTGACAATACCCTGACATTTTTCAAAACCAGGCTTAGCCGCATGACTATTAACTGTCATACCTAGAGCAAGTGAAAACAAAGCTAATAATGCTGTTTTTTTAAAACTTTTCATTCTATATTCCTATATCAATTTTATAAAAAAGAAAGATTATGTCATTCAGACTATAACAATAATAATGGCTACCAGCATAAATAACAATGCTAAATTAAAATATTCGTATATTTAGTTCATTACCAATGTTTATAAAAAAAGACTATACTTCCGAGCTATCAGAATTATTAATCAGGAAAATATCCATGGATTCTATTCAATTGGATGATAGCTGGAAAAATATTCTTACAGATATTTTTCAATCTCAGCAAATGCAGCATTTAAAAGAATTTTTACGCAATGAAAAAAATGCTTCAAGAGTCATATTACCTCATTCCAGTCTTTGGTTTAATGCCTTAAACTCCACTCCTTTGGATCAGGTTAAAGTAGTTATTTTAGGACAAGATCCCTACCCTACACCAGGACATGCCCACGGCTTATGTTTCTCCGTTTTACCTGATGTTAAGCCCATTCCCAAATCTTTAATCAATATTTATAAAGAATTACAGAATGATCTGGGAATTAGCAATCAAAGTGGACATTTACAGTGTTGGGCTGAGCAAGGTGTTTTACTTTTGAATAGTGTCCTAACTGTGAGCAGTGGTCAGGCAAATTCTCACCAGGGAAAAGGCTGGGAATATTTTACAGATACTATCATTGAAAAACTCAATGAACAATCCAGACCCATTGTATTTATTTTATGGGGCAATTATGCACAGAAAAAAGGTGCAATTATTGATAGTCAAAAACATTATGTTCTAAAATCTCCCCATCCATCTCCCCTCTCCGCCTATCGTGGTTTCTTTGGCAGTAAACCATTTTCAAAAACCAATGAATTTCTACACAGTAATGGTCAAAGCATCATAGATTGGCATACCTAGAAAATAGCTAGTCATTATTTAAGCCATGCCCAAAGTCCACCAACAACACTAATAGCGGCTAATATCTGTGCTTCCGGCAACATCTGGTTAGAATATAAAATAGCACTACTAATCAACAATGCTCCACTCAGTATGGCTTGAATAGTCATCTTATTCTGAGTTTCAATTTTCTCTTCAATACGATTTAAGGCTTCACTCTTATAATTAATACTGAGTTTGCCTTTTTGTGCCTGATTCACCACATCAAAAACTTTATTAGGAAATTCAGGTAATTGTTCTATCCATAAGGGGGCATTATGCTTGATCTGCTTGGCAAAGGATCGTAAGCCCAATTGCTCCTTCATCCAATTTTCCAGAAAAGGCTTTGCTGTATCCCAAAGATCCAACTTTGGATAGAGTTGCCGCCCTAAGCCTTCAATATTTAATAATGTTTTTTGTAATAAGACCAGCTGCGGCTGAACTTCCATATTAAAACGTCGTGCCGTTTGAAAGAGTCTTAGTAGTAATTGTCCAAAAGAAATTTCATGTAACGGCTTTTGAAAAATAGGCTCACACACTGAACGAATAGCTGATTCAAAATCATCAATACGGGTATCTGTAGGTACCCAGCCTGACAACACATGTAATTCCGCCACCCGATAATAATCACGATTAAAAAATGCCAGAAAATTTTCTGCCAGATAGCGCTGATCTTCAGAACTCAAACTACCCATAATGCCAAAATCAATTGCTATATACTGACCCGTATTAGACACAAAAATATTACCCGGATGCATATCAGCATGGAAAAAATTATCACGAAACACCTGGGTAAAAAATATTTCCACTCCCATTTCGGCCAATTTTTTAAAATCGATATCCATGGCTTTTAAATCAGTCATATTCGTCACAGGCATACCGTGGATACGTTCCATTACCATGACTTTTTTACGACAATGTTCCCAATCTACTTCAGGAATATATAATAGCGGTGAATCATTAAAGTTACGTCTCAATTGTGAAGCATTGGCAGCTTCACGCATCAGATCTAATTCATCAATAATATTTTTTTCAAATTCTTCAACCACTTCTGTAGGGCGTAAACGTCGACCATCAGCAGAATATTTTTCCAGTTTCCCGGCAATGGCATATAATAAGGCCAGATCTCTGCGGATCACTTTCTCAATATTAGGGCGCACGACCTTGACAATCATCTCACGCCCGTCTTTCATCTTCGCAGTATGCACCTGAGCAATAGAAGCAGAGGCTAAGGGAGTGCGCTCAAATTGTGCAAAAATATCATCTATAGGTTGTTTGAACTGCTGCTCAATAATTTCAACGGCAACATCACCAGAGAAAGGCGGCACCTGATCCTGTAATTTAGCCAGCTCATCAGCCAAATCATCAGGCAATAAGTCACGCCGAGTGGAAAGTATTTGACCAAACTTAACAAAGATAGGACCGAGATCTTCCAGAGTTTTTCTAATACGTTCACCACGAGGTGCCTGAGTATTTTTTTTGAACCAGAAGCTGGGGGAAAAAACACGAACTAATTGCACCCCCTTAAATAAGTGGGTTTGCAAAAGCAGTTCATCCAAACCATGACGCAGCATCACGCGGCTGATAAAAAACAAATGAAAAAAATGGCTAGCGGTTTTAAACATTATCTGGCTCAGGCTACTTATCAATAATTCGTTAAGAAGAAGTTTGGGTCTGAAGTAGTCGATTTAAGCGAGCTTCTGCTCGATCAACATCACTGCGAATAGTATCTATTTCAGCATTAAAATGTTTAATTTCTGGGCCTGAAGCAATATCCCGCGTCTCATATTGAACATATTCACTGATATCCATACCAATCGTATTAATTAAATTTTCACCCCAGGAAAACAGGCCTCTGGCTGCATTACCAAGTGAGTGAGCAATCACATCTCCTGTGATATGTGAAACATGTTCTTCCCAATCAATATCTAATTGTTTAAATAATGACTGAAAGTGCTGCCCAAGAGCAATATCACCTGTAATGCTTATATCACCCTTAAAAATAGCTGTTGTTTTAGCTTTCTCATCCGCCATGGCCATACGAGCAAAAGCAGCTAGAGTGCCACTGATTAAAGTATCAGCATCACCTTCATAATAACTGATAATCTGAATTCCCTGGTGATCAGGGAAAAAGTAGAAAGTTTGCTTAAAATCACTGATATAAAAAGCCACAATCTTACCTTTAAAGCGTGCAAGTCGTTTAAAGGTTTCCGGATCCATAGCAAATAATTGATTAATTCCAGTTTCCATTGCAGCCAATAGAGGAATCATCAGAGGATTTACCTCAGGTACTTCTTTGTTAGTGCTATCTGAATTCATAATTTTTAGAATTTAAAACCACGATGCAGGGCAACAATACCACCGGTGAGATTACTATAATCACAGCGATCAAATCCCGCATTAGACATCATCTCTTTCAGAGTTTCCTGATCCGGATGCATACGAATAGATTCGGCTAAATAGCGATAACTTTCTGAATCATTAGCAAATATTTTACCCATAGTCGGCAAAATTTTAAAAGAATAAAAATCATAAAGCGGACTAAGACCCGGGGCTACCGGCTTGGAAAACTCTAAAACTAATAAGCGCCCACCCGGCTTTAAAACACGATACATTGAGGCTAATGCTGCATCTTTATCGGTGACATTACGCAGACCAAAAGCAATGGTAATACAGTCAAAACTATTATCCGGAAAAGGCAGACATTCTGCATTGGCTTGTACATACTCAACATTACCAACAATCCCTTTGTCTAATAATCGAGCCCGCCCGACCTTGAGCATAGAATCATTAATATCACCCAGAATGACCTGACCATCCACACCGACCATTTTAGAAAATTTAGCCGTTAAGTCTCCCGTACCACCTGCAAGATCTAAAACATGATGGCCTCGACGTACGCCGCTTTTTTCAATAGTCAGACGTTTCCATATACGATGCACCCCCATCGACATTAAGTCATTCATCAAGTCATAGTTAGCAGCAACTGAATGAAAAACTTCTGCTACTTTAGCTACTTTTTCTTCTGTATTAACCGTTTTATAACCAAAATGAGTGGTATCATCGGCTTGATTGTTAGTTTGATCTGGATTTTCCATTTTGATTCCATTGACAAAGCGATAAGACAATTACGTAATTATACGATGAAATAGATTTAATTTATATAATTAAGCCTTTATCTGTTTTTATTTCTATGATAGAACTATGCTTTCAAAAATTATCAAGATGGATACGCATTTATGTCTGAAGTTAAATTAACGCAATATAGTCATGGCTCTGGTTGTGGTTGTAAAATTTCACCTAAGGTTCTGGATTCAATTTTACAAAGTAGTTTAACAATTCCTATGGATGAAAAGTTATTAGTAGGAAACCAAAGCAGAGATGATGCCGCCGTTTATGATATTGGCAATGATCAGGCTATTATCAGTACCACCGATTTCTTTATGCCTATTGT